>CAYUBX010000137.1:0-7441 GCA_964443165.1 uncultured Acidimicrobiales bacterium | reverse complement strand
CAGCGGGCCTGGCGGGTGACGGTCTCCTCCCATTCGGCCGTGTAGCGGAGGACCGAGGCGCGGCACCGATCATTGAATTCGCCGATGCCGTACTCGGTGATGGCGGCGCGGCCAGAGACTCCGAGTTCCTTCTCGGTCTCCATCTCCGCAGGCAGGCCGTGACAGTCCCACCCGAACCGACGATCCACCCGCTTGCCGCGCATCGTCTGGTACCTCGGCACGACGTCTTTGACGTACCCGGTCAGGAGGTGGCCGTGGTGGGGGAGCCCGTTGGCGAAGGGCGGGCCGTCGTAGAACACGAACTCGTCGTCGAGCGGACGGGCCTCGATCGAGCTCTCGAACGTGTCCTCGGTGTCCCATGTCGCGAGAGTCCGACGTTCGATCGCGGGGAAATCCGCCCGCGCTGGAACGTTGGGGTAGGGGGTGTCGGGGGAGTCGCTCATGGTCTTTCGAGTGTTCGTCTGACGGACGGTGCGATCTGTCAATCTACCGCTTGACCTGCTCGGGGCCGTGGCCGATTCCCGACAGCCACCGCGCCGCGCGGTAACGACCACGGGGTGGTGACGCTCAGAGTGAGTTTCGTGGCGACCTTGACTTCGTTCGGTGATGGCCGACTCTCACGAGGTCGCGTGGTGTACCGAGGGTTGTTGGAACACACCGCATGCACCCATAGAATGCGGCACCTTTCGTACCGGGGTGAGGGCGTCATGGCCACCAAGAAGAAGGCCAGTTCGAGAAAGGCGGCGGCCAAGAAGGCATCCGCGGCCCGTGGAGCAGCCAAAAAGAGCCCTGCGAAGAAAGCACCTGCCCGGAAGAGTTCCGCACAGAAGAGCCCAGCGAAGAAGGCTGTGACGAAGAAGAAGGCCAGTTCCAAGAAGGCGCCGGCGAAGAAGATCGCCAAGAAGGCGCCGGCCAAGACCACCGCGAAGGCGGCGGGCCAGAAGGCGCCCGCCAAGAAGAAGGCCGCGGCCAACAAGGCGGCGAAGGGATCGTCGTTCTCCCAGTCCTTCCTCGACAGCCAGCGGGAGGCCCTGTTCGCCGAGCGGAGCCGCTACACGCAGCACGCGGAGCTCCTGCAGGCCGAGGCCGACCAACTCGCGAGAGAGCGCGAGCCCGGCGACGTGCAGTTCGACGAAGAGTCCGGTGAGGGCGATTCGATCGCCGTTGAGCGAGACCGCGATCTGCAGCTGTCCGCCCAGGCGCTCGCCGCGATCGAGGAGATCGACGCAGCGCTCGCACGGCTCGACGACGGGACCTACGGCATCTGCGTGGTGTCGGGCCTCCTGATTCCCAAGGAGCGGCTCGAGGCGATCCCGCACGCGGACATGCGGGTGGAGTTCAAGAGCCGTGGCGCTGCCTGGCGCTGAGCGATGAGCACGGTCGCCGACACCATCGACGGTCGGCGTTCCCGCATCGTCGGCCTCACGGTGCTCGTCGTCGTTCTCGCGGACCTGATCACCAAGGTCTGGGCGACCAACGCGCTCGACGACCGACACATCGACGTCGTGTGGAAGCTGCGGCTTCAGCTCGTGTCCAACACGGGGTTCGCTTTCAGCACCGGTGAGGGGCTCGGCCCGCTGCTCGGCGTCGTCGCGATCGTGATCTCGGTGGTGCTATGGCGCATCCGCCACTCCGTCACGACACGGATGGGGATCGTCGCCATCGGCATGGTCATCGGGGGTGCACTCGGCAACCTGGTCGATCGCGTCTTTCGTGGCCAGGGATGGGGACGCGGCGGAGTCGTGGACTTCATCGACCTGCAGTTCTGGCCCGTGTTCAACGTCGCGGACTCGGCGATCGTCGTGGGCGTCGGATTCCTGATGTGGCGCTTCTGGCGGGAGGATCGCCGCCGCTCTGCCGCGGGCTCAGCGCCGGGTGGATTGGGCCTCGGTGCGAGCCACCCCAGCGTCGAACCGAGCGGTACCGCCTGCCACGATGGTTGATCATCCGCAGCCGGCGGGCGAGTCGGTCGAGACCGATGTCGTTCCGGCTGCGTTGGCAGGGGAGCGCGTCGACCGGGTCGTCGCGGTGATGACGGACCTGAGCCGATCCGACGTCCGGCGCCTCGTCGAAGCGGGCGCGGTGTCCGTCGGCGCGGATGTGGTCACCGTGGCGTCCACCCGGGTCGACGAGGGTGCCCTCATCACCGTCGTTCTTCCCGAACGGGGCTCCGCACCCGATGGGCCGCAGCCCAATCCCGAGGTCGAGGTTCCGCTCGTATACATCGACGACGACGTCATCGTCGTCGACAAACCGGTAGGGGTCGTCGTGCACCCCGGCGCGGGCGGCGAGTCGGACACCTTGGTGAACGGGATCCTCCATCGGTGGCCCGAGCTCGCCGAGGTCGGAGAGCCGAGTCGCCCCGGAATCGTTCACCGCCTCGACCGCGACACGTCCGGACTGCTCGTCGTCGCTCGCAACGAGGAAGCGCGCGCCGACCTCGTCGCGCAGCTGAGCATTCACTCCGTTCGTCGCGTCTACCTGACCTTGGTGCGTGGCGTTCCCGATGCGCCGACCGGTGTCATCGATGCACCGATCGGTCGCAGCAGGCGCAGCCGCACCCGGATGACGGTGAGCGAGGACGGTCGTCCTGCCAGGACGCACTACGAGCTGCTGGAGTCCTTTACCCAGCCGGTGGAGGCGTCGCTTGTACGATGCCGGCTCGAAACCGGCAGGACCCATCAGATCCGGGTCCATCTCAACGCCGTCGGACTCCACGTTCTCGGCGACCGCACCTACGGTCGACCGGACCCCTTCGACATCGGTCGGCAGCTCCTCCACGCGGCGGAGCTGGCCTTCGAGCACCCCGCGAGCGGCGAGACGGTGTCCTTCACGTCCGATCTCCCCGCGGACATGGCCGGCGCGCTCGAGGGTTTCCGGGAGCAGACCCAAGCAGCGCTCGACCAGCTCGGGCCCCCTTAGGACGGCTGACTCTCCGGCCAGGGCGCCCGACCCCTCGCGATCTCCGCGACCTGGGCGAGCGTGTAGCTGTCGAGCCGCGACCGCATGAGGTCGCCCACCTCGCCCCAGATCGCGAGCAGGACGCACTGGCCCTCGTGATCGCAGGCCCCGTCCTGATGCGGTTCGCCGAAGTCTCCGAGCCCGATCGGCCCGTCGACGGCGCTGACGACCATGCCCACGGTGATGTCCTCAGGGGGTTTGGCGAGGATGTACCCACCGCCCACGCCGCGCTTGGATCGAACCAGACCGGCGCCCTTCAACGCGAGCAGGATCTGCTCGAGGTAGGGCTGTGGGAGCCCCGTCCGCTCTGCGATGTCTCGAACCGACGTCGGCGTGCCGTCCTCGTTGAGGACCAGGCTGAGCAGGGCTCGGCTGGCGTAGTCGCCGCGGGTCGAAACTGCCACGGCGTCAGGATACCCGCGGCGTTCGGCGCGGCCGGCGAGGCTCCGCGCACCCGATTAGCGTGGTGACCGTGGAGCTCGATCTCGTGCTGCCCGACCACGGCGGCCGGTGCGTTTCCTCGATCATCCCCGCTGTGGTCTCGGGGTGGGCGACCGATGTCGTTCCGGACGAGGTCCTTCGAGCTCCGGCGGTGGTCGTCCTCGTGGTGGACGGTCTCGGCTGGCACCAGCTGATGCGGCACGCAGAGCGCGCTCCTGTGCTCACCGGGGCCGCTGGGTCGCCGATCACCACGGTCGCGCCCAGCACGACGGCGGCGGCGCTCACGTCGATCAGTACCGGAGCGCCGCCAGGAGAGCACGGTGTCGTGGGGTACCGGATCCGGACCTCCGATGGGGTCCTCAACTGCTTGCGGTGGACCACACCGGGCGGAGATGCGCGTCGCTCGCTGCCGCCCGACGCGTTCCAGCCGATCGAGCCGTTCCTCGGAGCCGCTCCGCCGGTCGTGACGAAGGCGGAGTTCCGCGACACCGGCTTCACGGACGCGCATCTCCGCGGTGGTTCGTGGCATGGGTGGTGGACGCCGTTCACGCTGGTCAGCGAGGTCGTCGCGTGCGTCGAGCGCGGCGAACGCATCGTCTACTCGTACTACGACGGCCTCGACAAGGTCGGCCACGTGTACGGGATCGGCGACGAGTACGGCGTCGAGCTCGACGGTATCGATCGCATGGTGGGGCAGCTGCTCGACGCGCTCCCGGCCGGCACCGAGCTCTTGGTGACCGCAGATCACGGAATGGTCCACGTCGGGGACTCCCTCGTGGAGCTCGCGCCCGATGTTCTCTCCGGTGTCGCGTCGACCTCGGGCGAGGCCCGCTTCATGTGGCTCCACACCCGTCAGGGCGCCGCCGATGACGTGGCGGCCGCCGCCGGTTCGGCTCACGGTGACGTGGGGTGGGTCGCTGCCATCGAGCAAGTACTCGACGAGAACTGGTTCGGGCACTCCGTGCGGCACGAAGCCCGCGAGCGCTTGGGCGACGTCGCACTGGTGGCTCGCGAACCGATCGGGTTCGTCGAACCGGCTACGCCGGAGATGTCGTGGCTCGTCGGGCGCCACGGTGGCCTGACCGCCGAGGAGATGCACGTCCCGCTCGTTCGGCTCACCGCCGGCTGAACCCGACCCCGAGGCGGGCCCGAGTCGATAGCCTCGGATCCCATGTCAGACACGCCGAACGCGGGCGACATCCCCGAGATGCCCCAGATTCCCGAGATGCCCGAGGTGATCGACGCAGCGGGGCCCGAGGGGGCCGAGGTCGAAGCCCCGGCGATCAGCGAGCCAGCCAAGGTGATGCGGATCGGCGCCATGACCCGCACCCTTCTCGAAGAGGTGCGGCAAGCCGACCTCGACGAGGCGAGCCGCGACCGTATGCGGGAGATCTACGAGCACTCGGTCCGCGAGCTTGCCGAGGCGCTGTCCCCGGATCTGCAGGAAGAGCTACACCGGCTCGCACTTCCCTTCGAGTCCGACACACCCTCCGAGGCCGAACTCCGCATCGCCCAAGCGCAGCTCGTCGGCTGGCTGGAGGGCCTCTTCCACGGCATCCAAGCTGCCGTGGCTGCTCAGCAGATGATGGCCCAGCGTCAGCTGATGGAAATGCGCCAGGGAGCTCTTCCCCCCGGCGCGGTCCCACCCCCGGACCCAGGCGGTCGGCCGGGCGGGGTCTACCTCTGATCCGTTTTGCCCTTCGGTCCCATCTGTACTGGACTGGAGCGGTCGAAAACCAGCGATTGTGGGGGCTACTCCGGCGATGGCACTCGAAGTCGAGACCAAGGACTGCACGGCGCTCAGCGACGCTGAGATCGAGGAGATGTCCGAGCTCGTGGCGGACGAGGTCGTCGCGTTCGATGTCGGGGAGTTGTCGAAGCAGCGCGACGCCTGGGTCCTGGTGACGCAGGTGCGCGACAGCGGCAAACTGCAGGCCTACGGCTTCTGCACCCTCGAACGCGTCGGTGGCGATCCCACCGTCCTCATCGGGCTGGCGGGAGTGCGGCGCACCGCCCGTCGAGACTCTGCGCTGCGGTCGATGGTGGGGGACCAGCTGCGGCGAGCGGTTCTGGCCTTCCCCGACGAGGACGTCCTCGTCGCCTGCCAGATGGCCGACCCTGCGGCGTTCGACGCCTTCAAGGCGTTGGATCGGATCGTGCCGCGGCCCGGCTACGAGGCCAACGGCGAGGATCGGGCCTGGGGCCGTCGCCTCGCCAAGCGCTTCGATGTGCGAGGCGAGTACAAGGCACGCCAGTTCCGCGTGCTCGGGGAGGGCCAACCGTCGTTGGTGCTCAACCACACGGCCGCCAAGCCCGAGAAGATCGACCCCGATGTGGCCGCCCTCTTCGACGAGCTCGACGTCGCCAACTGCGATGCGCTCATTGTTTTCGGGTGGGCGAGCCGCGAGGACCTCGCCAAGCTCCTCTGACGAGAGGGCCGGGCCGGGACGGCTGATGGAGTTCGCCGAGCTGGTGCGCAGACGCCGGATGACGCGCGCCTTCTCGGCTGACGCGGTCGACGATGCCGTTCTGCGACGCGTGCTGGACGCTGCGCGCCGGGTGCCATCGGCGGGCAACACGCAGGGGTTCGACTTCGTCGTGCTCGTGGGAGCCGACGAGACCTCCCGCTACTGGGACGTCACGCTGCCGGTGGAGAAGCGAGACGGCTTCCGGTGGACGAACCTCCTCACCGCACCGGTGATCGTCACCGTGTGGGCGGACCCCTCCGCGTACGTGAGCCGCTACGGGGAGCCGGACAAGGCCCGAACGGGTCTTGGCGACTCCACCGATCGCTGGGCGACTCCGTACTGGACCGTCGACGCGTCCTTCGCAGCGATGGCGATGCAGTACGCAGCGATCGACGAAGGGCTCGGCGTGTTGTTCTTCGGCATGTTCGATCACGCGGCGGCGGTGGCCGCCGAACTCGGCGTTCCGGCTGATCGCGAAGCGATCGGGACCCTGGCGATCGGCTGGCCTGTCGACGATGGTGAAGAGCCCGGCCGCAGTCAGGATCGAACCAGGCGGGACCTCGACGACGTCGTGCACCGCGGCGGTTGGTAGGAGCCAGCTACCGTTGCGGGGACGAGGGGAGTGACGTGAGCCAGATTCCGATGGTCGACTACCTGGTGCTCGGCGACGAGCCCCACCTAGTGGCCAACGAGTGTGCGTCGTGCGGCGCGACGTACTTCGACCGACGCAATGCGTGTGCGTCGTGTGGCGGGCGTGAGTTCAGCCAGAAGCAGATGGCCTCGACGGGCACCGTCCGGACCTTCACGATCGTCCATCGAGCCGCGCGCGGCGTTCCGGCGCCGTACGTGTCCGCCGTGATCGACCTCCACGGCGGTGGCCGGGTCAAGAGCAACGTCGTCAACGTCGATCCCTCCCCGGACAAGGTGAGCCTGGGCATGGACGTCCGCCTCACCACCTATGTGACCGCAACCGACGACGACGGCAACGAGGCCGTCGCGTTCGGATACGAACCCGCCTGATCAGCACCGACAGGAGACAGCAATGAGCAACGACGATCCCATCTGGATCCTCGGCACGAGCATGACCAAGTTCGGTCGCTACAAGGACAAGGACCTCATCGACCTGGCGTCCGACGCAGCGCTCGGCGCGCTCGACGACGGCGCCGCAACGATCCAGGACATCGACATCCTTGCCGCCGGGTGCCTCTACGAGGCCAACGGTGGCGTCGGGCAGCGCCTGCAGAAGCAGATCGGCCAGACGGGCATCCCTGTCTACAACGTGGCCAACGCCTGCGCGACGGGTGCCACCGCTGTTCGCACCGTCATGATGGCGATCAAGGCAGGCGAGGCCGACGTGGGCCTCGCCGTCGGCGTCGAGCAGATGGGCAAGATGGGCATGCTCGGCGGCGATCGCTCTGCCCGCTCGGACAAGCAGGTGTTCGAGCCTTCCGGGCGCTTCGGTTCGGTCGTCGGCGTCGAGGGCCGGCTCGGCACAAACATGATGCCCGGCGTGTTCGCTCAGGCGGGCATGGAGTACGCATACGAGAACGACGGCGTCGGGTTCGAGCAGT
>CAYUBX010000136.1:0-7467 GCA_964443165.1 uncultured Acidimicrobiales bacterium | reverse complement strand
TCATCATCGTCGTGTCGGCCTCCGTGAGCGATGCGCAATCGGGCGTGGCGTCGTTCATCGCCTACGCGCTCGGCATGGCGCTCGTCCTCACATCGCTCACCGTCTCGCTGGCCCTCGCGCGGCAGAGCCTCCTCCGCCGCCTGCGAGCCCTGATGCGTCACGTCGATCGCCTGGCGGGCGCCCTCATGGTTCTCGCCGGCGTCTATCTGGTCTGGTACTGGCTCACCGAGCGGCTCGACGCATCCCAGGGCGGGGTGGTGCTGCGTGTCGAAGAGTGGAGCAGCTCCATCAGCAACTGGGTCACCGATCTCGGCGGTGTTCGGCTCGGTGTGCTCATGAGCATCGTCGTGGCGCTCGGCGCCATGGCAGTCATCGCGGGCGGCGGCTCGACCAGCCCGGCTGTCGACGGCGACGTTTAAGCTGCCCGGATGGCTCTGCACCTGGGCGATCACGATCTACTGCAGAGCGATCGCCCCTTCGCCGAGCTCCTCGAGCAGCCGGGCGTCACCGAGATGCTCCACCTTCGCTCGCGGTTCGGGTTCATGGCGTTCCACGGCGGATGGCTCGAGGAGGTCACGGACGACATCGCCGTCGCGGCAGCCCAGCGCTCCGGTGCGTCGCTGTACGCGGTGCTTCAGGGGCCGAACGACCAGTGGCACATTCCCTCGCACCTCGTCACACCCGAGGAGTCCCCCAACCTCTCCGCCTTTCTCGACCACGTCGACGTGGTGGTCGCGATCCATGGCTTCGGACGGCCCGATCTCCTCCGGTCCGTACTCCTCGGCGGCCGCAATCGTGATCTCGCCGAGCTGGTCGCTATCCACCTGATTCACCACATCCCGCACTACGAGGTGCTCCATGACCTCGACGCGATGCCGAAGGCGCTCCGAGGCCAGCACCGGCGCAACCCGGTCAACCTGGCTCGCGGTGGAGGAGTTCAGATCGAGCTCCCGCCGAGGATTCGCGGCAAGAGCCCCATGTGGACGGGGTTTCGCGGACCCGGGCGGGTGCCCCACCACGAGGCGTTGATCGACGGCCTCGCGTCGGCTGCCCGAGCGTGGATCTCGAAACGCGAAGACGCCTAGGGCGCGAGCCGGACAACGGCCCAGCGCTCGCCGTCGCGCTGGTACACCAGGCGGTCGTGGAGGCGATGCTCGCGGCCCTGCCAGAACTCGACCCGCTCGGGCACGAGAACGAAGCCGCCCCAGTGATCCGGTCGCACGGGATCGGAGCCACTCAGCTCGGCCTCCAGCTCCTCGTGGCGGGCGACCAGAGCCTCCCGCGACTCGATGACCCGGCTCTGGTCCGAAGCGATCGCGGAGATCCGGGACTCGCGGCTGCGGGTGGCAAAGTAGGCGTCCGACTGATCCGCGGTCGCCTTGTGGACGCGGCCAGCGAACCGCACCTGGCGCTCCAAGGGCAGCCAGCTGCACAGCGCTTCGGCGATCGGGTTGGCGACGAGGTCGCGTCCCGTCTGGCGTTCGTAGTTGGTGGAGAAGGCGAGACCGCCGTCGAGGCGTCCTCGAAGCAGGACGTTGCGCACCGACGGGCGACCGCGCGTGTCGGCCGTCGCAACCGCCATCGCGTTCGCGTTGTGCATGCCCAGCTCGGTCGCATGGTCGAGCCAGGCGTCGAAGAGCTCGAAGGGGTCGACGGGCGCGGCATCCTCGGAGAGACCCTCGACCATCAGGTCGAGGCGCACGGGTCGGAGGTCAGCGGGTTCGGTCATGAACGGAGCGCTCCAGGTGGCTACACGCGGGACGAGCGTCCATGACAGCACGAGATGCCCTTGGAGTCGTAGTCGGAGCGATCGTCGGGGCCACGTTGAGGTGGTCGCTGGCCACGGCGATCGAGGCCTCTGCGGCTCTTCTCGTCGTGAACGTCGTCGGCTGCCTCGTCATCGGGTGGGCGCTCGCGACTCGCCGTGGGGCATGGCTGACCGCCGGACTGTGTGGCGCGCTGACCAGCTTCTCGGCGCTAGCGCTTCAATTCGCCGTGCTTCTGGACGAGAGATCGTACGGCTGCGCTGTGGCGTGGCTGGCTGCGACCGTCGTCGGCTGTGGTCTGGCGTTCGCCGTCGGACACCGCGTCGCGGCAGGGATGGCGTCGTGACCGCGCTGGCCTTCGCCTCACTGGCCGCTGCGGGCGCCCTCCTGCGATGGCAGGCCTCCGCACGGTTCGGGGCAATGGCAACCTTGGCCGTCAACGTGGCAGGCGCGTTCGCCCTCGCGCTGCTCCACGCATCGGGCGACGTGCCGGTGGAGGTCGCAGCGGGCGGGTTGGGTGCGCTCACCACGGTGTCGGGGGTCGCCGCCCATGTGGCCGCCGCCGAAGCGCAACACCGCGGCCGAGGGGCCGCCTACGCCGCTGCGACCCTCATCACCGGCGTCGCCGCCGCCTGGCTCGGCCTCCTCCTCGCCTGAGCCGTCCTATGTCCGGACAAAGGGGTCAGACACGTGTCTGACCCTCCTGTGAGACCCTCCTGTGAGCTTGTGAAGGCGAACTCCGGCGCGGGAAGGGGGGTCAGGGGCCGGGGATGAGGTCGTAGCCGAGGTAGCGCTGGAGGACTTCGGGGACGGCAATGGAGCCGTCGTCCTGCTGGTTGTTCTCCATCAGGAACACGAGGGTACGGCTGATCGCACACGCCGTGCCGTTGAGGGTGTGAAGCAGGCCGCTGCCGTCCTCATCGCGGTACCGGCTGCCCATCCTTCGGGCCGAGTAGTCGGTGTAGTTGGAGCACGACGTGACCTCGCGGTAGGCGCCCTCGGATGGCAACCACACCTCGAGGTCGTACTTCTTGGCGGCAGCTGCACCGAGATCACCGGAGGCGATGTTGATCACCCGATACGGCAGACCGAGACCGCCGATGATCTGCTCCTGGAGCTCGCGAAGGGTCTCGAGTTCGTCCCAGCTGGACTCCGGGTCGCAAAAGGAGAACATCTCCACCTTGTCGAACTGGTGGACCCGGAAGATGCCGCGGGTGTCCTTCCCGTACGTTCCCGCCTCGCGCCGGAAGCAGGAGGAGAAGCCGGCGTATCGGACGGGCAGCGTCTCGCGCTCGAGCCGCTCGCCGCGGTGCAGCCCCGCGAGTGCGACTTCCGACGTTCCGATCAGGAAGAGATCGTCGCCGGCGATCTCGTACACCTGATGGCGATCGGTGGGGAAGAAGCCGGCGTCGACCATCATCTCCTCGCGCACGAGGACCGGCGGCACCACAGGAACGAAGTCGTGCTGCTCAAGCAGTTCGAGCGTCCACTGGACGAGGGCGAACTCCAACCGGACAGCGGGGCCCATCAAGTAGGCGAAGCGGCTGCCGGAGTTGCGGACAGCCCGCTCGGAGTCGACCATCCCGAGCAGCTCGCCGATCTCCGCATGATCGTGCGGACGGGGCGGCGTGCGGTCGCCCACCTCGTGGACCAGCTCGAACTTGTCCTCGTCGCCCTCCGGCACGGACTCGTGAGCGGGGTTGGGGATCTGGAGCGCCAGCTCGTCGACCGTGGCGGACGCCGCGTTCTCCGCTTCCTCGAGGCTCTCGAGCTCGGCCTTCAGCCGCGCGGCCTCCTCGATCTTGGCGGGACGATCCTCGGGCGCCGCCCGGCCGATCGCCTTGCTGGCCGCGTTCTGCGCGGCGCGCGCCTGCTCGGCGGCGTGCATCGAGGACCGGCGGCCCTCGTCGGCGGCCAGCAGTTGATCGATCAACGACGCGTCGACACCCTTTTTGATCGCGCCTGCGCGGTAGTCGGGTTCGTCGCGGAGTCGTCGAAGATCGATCACGGAAGTCGAACGTATCGAAGTGAGGAGCGCATCGGCGCCCGCGATCGGATCAGCAGAATTCGCCGGCGTCGCAGCCCGCGGGGTCCTGCCAGAACGCCAGGGACGTCGCCATGGCGGCGAACACGGCCAGCGCGAGGACGAGGCAGGCCAGGAAGACCCAGGAGAAGATCTTGCTGTCGAACTTCAGATGCATGAAGTAGGCCACGACGATCCAGAACTTGACGACCATCAGGATCAGCAACGACGGCACCTCGACGGCGCCGAAGTCGACGAAGTAGGTCGCGACCTCGACAGCGGTCAGGATCGCCAGGATGATGGCGATCCCGATGTAGCCGACGTCGCTCAGGCCATGGCTCTCGTGCTCGTCATGCCCGAGGGCGACAGCAGCGGTGTCTGTTGCCGTGCTCAACGGAACTCCTTACGGGATCAGGTAGACGACCGCGAAGATCACGATCCACACGATGTCGACGAAGTGCCAGTACAGGCCGATGATCTCCACCGTCTCGGCCCGGTCGGCGGTCAGGGAGCCCCGCTGGATCAATGCCACCAGCGACACCAGCATGATGATTCCGAGCGACACGTGGACGCCGTGGAATCCGGTCAGGGTGTAAAAGGCCGAGGAGGAGATGTTGGTGGTGTAGCCCAGACCCTCCCTGTAGAAGGAGGTGAACTCGTACACCTGACCGGCGATGAACACCGAACCCAGAGCAGCGGTGCTGAGCAGCCAGAGCTGGCACCGCTCCATGTCGCGCTCCATGATCGCCGCGACGGCCAGAACCATCGTCAGCGAGCTCATCAGCAGCACGAACGAGCTCACCGACGTGAACGGGATGTCGAAGAGATCCGCGGCGGTGGGCCCGTGGGTGTCGGGCCCGGTGCGGTTACGCAGCAGCAGGTAGGTGGAGATCAGCGCGCCGAAGAGCAGGCAGTCCGAGCCGAGGAAGCTCCACATCGTGAGCTTCTCATTGGTGAGCCCAGTCGAGAGTGGCGGGTGCTCGAGCTCGTCGTAGTGCGTCGGGCCGTACGCCAACTCGGTTGCGTCGGCAGTGGTCGAATCAGCCAACGGGGGCCTCCTCGGTGCTGTCAGCCTCCGCCGCATCGTCACCGTCGGCCTCGCTGCTCGCCGCGGCGTCATCATCACCGTCACCATCGTGATCCTGGTGGTCGTGATCGTGCCCGGCGTTGGGGTCGGTCGGCGGTTCGAGGCTCCAGCCGAACATCGAACCGAGCAGCAGCACGAGCCCGATGCCGGCCATCCAGAGGTTGTAGATGATGCCCAAGCCGATCAGCGGCATCGCTGCGGCCAGCACGAGCGGCCAGTAGGACGGGCTGGGGAGATGCGGATGCTGGTCACCCTTCTGGGCGATCGCATTGCCGTCTACCACCTTGCGCAGCTTGCCCGACTCGTCCCGCTGATACTTCTTGTGCCAGAAGTCGTCGAGGTCGGTGACGACGGGGACGTAGTCGAAGTTGTGCTCCGGAGCCGGGGACTGGATCGCCCATTCGAGCGTCCGGCCGTCCCAGGGGTCCGGCGGAGAGTGGGGAACCGTGCCGTTGCGGTAGCCGCTCCAGGTCTTGAGGATGTTCCAGGCGAAGATCAGCATCGAGATCAGGATCACGAAGGCACCCACGGTGGCGACTGCGTTCCAGAAGTCGAAACCGTCCTCGGGGCCGTACTGGCTGTGACGACGGGCCATGCCCTGCAGGCCGACGATGTGCATCGGGCCGAAGGTGGTGTTGAAGCCGATCAACACCAGCCAGAAGTGCCACTTCCCGAGGCCTTCGTCGAGCTGGTAGCCGAACGCCTTGGGCCACCAGAAGTACATACCGGCGAACAGACCCATGAGGGCGCCGCCGAAGAGCACGTAGTGGAAGTGGGCGACGATGAAGTAGGTGTCGGTCTGCTGGGTGTCACCGGCGGCGACCGAGTGCATCACGCCGGACAGACCACCGATGGTGAACATCGACACGAGCGAGATGCTGAACATCATCGGGACGGTGAAGGTGATGCGGCCACCCCACATCGTGAAGATCCAGTTCAGTATCTTCACACCGGTGGGGACCGCGATGAACATCGTCGTTGCCGAGAAAGCGGCCACGCCGACGGGTCCGAGGCCCGAGGTGAACATGTGGTGGGCCCACACGCCCCACCCCATGAAGCCAATCGCCGCACCGGACAGCACCACGACCGGGTAACCGAACAACGGCTTGCGGGAGAACACCGGAAGGACCTCCGACACGATGCCGAACGCCGGGAGGATGAGGATGTACACCTCCGGATGTCCGAAGATCCAGAAGAGGTGCTGCCACAGCAGTGGATCGGCACCCATCGCCACGTTGAAGAAGTTGGCGTCGAAACTGCGGTCCAGGGTGAGGAGCACCAACGCCACAGTGATGACGGGCAGCGCCGTCACGAGAAGGATCTGCACGACCAGCGCCATCCACGTGAACACGGGCATCCGCAGCAAAGTCATGCCAGGGCACCGCATGTTGAGGATGGTCACCGTCAGGTTGATCGCACCGACCAGCGAGGCGATACCGGCGATCTGCAGGCCCAGCGCGTAGTAGTCCATGCCGGCGCCGGCGCTGTAGAGCGAGCCGGTGTTGGGGGTGTAGGCGAACCAGCCGCCGTCGGGGGCGCCACCCACAAACCAGCTGATGTTGATGAAGATGCCGGCAAAGGCGAAGATCCACAGGCCCAGCGCGTTGAGGCGGGGGAACGCGACGTCGCGAGCGCCGATCTGCAGCGGGACGAGGTAGTTCGCGAAGGCGTTCGCCAGCGGCATGATCACGAAGAACACCATGGTGACGGCGTGCATCGTGAAGAGCTGGTTGTACTGATCGGCGGTGAGGACCGTGCCGTTGGGGGTGAACAGCTGCGCCCGGACCAGGAGTGCTTCGATGCCGCCCACGAAGAACCAGAACATGGCGAGGGCGCCATACATGATGCCGATCTTCTTGTGATCGACCGTGAACGCCCACTCCTTCCAGCCGGTGGCGTGGGTGGGACGTCGGAACGCACCGATGTCGGGCGCGCTGTCACCGCTCTCGAGTTCGAGGACTTCTGGTCGTTCCTCGGTGAGTGCCATGGGTTTCGGTCTCCTCGGCCAGAGTCAGGCGGTCAGGGCAGGATCGGCGCGGGGCCGAGTGTCATCAGGAAGGCGACGACGTCGTCGAGGTCGTCGTCGGACAGCGAGTCCACGAAGGACGGCATGCCCTGGAAGTTGTCGGGGTCCATCGGCTTCCGGCTCGGCGCATCACGCACCCACTCGCGTAGATCGGCGATGTTGACCGAGCCGTCGTCCTCGTAGAGGTCGAACAGCGCACCGGCGAACGACACGCGACTCATGAGGTGGGTGAGGCGAGGCGCCACACCCGATCGGAGCTCGGCCGGACTCGTTTCGAGCGCCGCGGCGAACGCCGGGTCGCCGTTCTCGATCACGTGGCAGCTCACGCAGTGCTGGGCGAACACCGCTGCGCCATCCGCCGCCGCCCCCGTCGTGGGGAGGGCGGCTCGGGTCTGCTGGACGCGCTTCCATTCCTCGTAGTCGGCGTCGTCGAGCGCGACCGCCCTGATCTGCATGTTGGCGTGGCTCAGGCCACAGAACTCCACGCACTCACCCCAGTAGATGCCGGGTTCCTGGGCGCTGATCCGCCAGTCGTGCACACGACCGGGCACGGCGTCCTTCTTGC
>CAYUBX010000135.1:3168-7506 GCA_964443165.1 uncultured Acidimicrobiales bacterium | reverse complement strand
ACCAAGTCGTCGACGTTCTGAGCAGGCGATGCGGGCGGCGCAGCACCCTGCTCATCTGGGCGACGTCGGTCAGCGGCGTGGGCGGCCAGCTGGGTCTCGGCGCGATCTCCGATCAGCGGGGCTTCAGCTCCGGGTACATCGTCGGTGGGGCCTTCACGGTGCTGGCCGCGCCGGTCCTCCTCATGCTTCGCCGCCGGGGCGACGAAGCCGATCGTCTGGCCGGCCCAGCGTTCGATGACGGAACCTGCCCCTCCGGGCTCCCCCGCGACTCCGGTGTCGAGTCGCATCCGGTTCGCACCCTCGTCGAAGCCGACTGACCGCGAGCCCACCGACGGGTCGACGACCAGCTCTCTCAGCTCGTCGTCGAGGTCGAGCGGGTCTGTTGCGGCGATCCCCTACGACTCCTCGCCCACCTGGCCGAGTTCGGTCTCGATGTCCCCGATCAGCTCCGAGGCGGCCGCGGACATCTCTCCGGGCGACTCCCTCGCAACCGTCACACCCGCCGGCAACTCGGACAGCGTCGCGGCGCGCGGCCACTCGATGAGCGAGTCCGTCACCCATCGCCGGCTGATGACCGCCACGCCCAAACCGAACTCCACCGCAGAAGTCACGCTGGCGGTGCTCGGCCCAGAGAAGGCCACCCGGTAGGGCACCCCGGCCTTGGCCAGCGCAGCTTCCGCGATCGGCCGGTAGAAGCCGTGCTCGCCGAAGGCGATGAGCGGAACCTCGCCCTCGTCGTAGGTCCAGTCAGGACAGCTGACCCACAGCAGCTCGTCCTCCCACAGCACGGTGTCGCCACGACGGAGTTGGTCGGGGCTCACCTGCAGCACCGCCACGTCGAGGTCGCCCCGCGAGAGCATCTGATCGAGCAGGACGCCCCTGTCGACGTGGAAGTCGATCGCCGCCCCGGGATGCACCCGCGTGAAGCGGGCGAGAACGGCCCGCATGCAGAACTCGGCGACCTCCTCGGTGGCCCCGAACCGCACGTTGCCCGTCAGGTCCGAGCTCGACAGCCGCGCGACCGCTTCATCGTGCAGTGACACGATCCCCCTGGCGTAGTCGAGCAGCTGGCGCCCGTCCCGAGACGGTCGAATCGCCCGGCCCTCGCGCACCAGCAGATCACGGCCGAGTCGCTCCTCGAGACGCTTGATCTTCCAGCTCACAGCGGATTGCGAGATCCCGAGCACCTCCGAGGCCCGCGTCATCCCTCCGGTGTCGAGGACGGTGAGAAAGGTGCGCAAGGACTCCACGTCGAACTGCATCCTGCGAGCATATCCAAATCATGACATAACTAGGTATTAACTATCTATTTCACCAGGTTGTGTCATTTCACTCATGCCCGCACACTGCAGTCCATGAAGCAACAGCTGCACACCCCACACTGGCCGCAGGCGCTCGTGCGGCACGCTCTCGGCCCTGGTCTCCAGGTCTCCAGCCGCACCGAACGCATCCTGCGTTCGCTCACCCACGACCTCCCCACCCAACGCTGAGCGGCCGCTGACAGGACCGTCCGCCTAACCTCGGGCACATGACATTGCCAACGCCGTCGGCGGCCGCCGTCGCGGCCCTCGCGCCCACCGGGACGCTCCGGGCCGCCATCAACCTCAGCAACTTCCTGCTCGTCACCGGGCGGGGCGAGGACGGCAACCCCGAGGGCGTCTCGCCGGACATGGCGAAGACGCTCGCCGATCAGCTCGGCGTCGGGATCGAACTCCTGCGCTACAAGGCGCCGGCCCAGATCGCCGACTCCGGCGATGCTGGCGAGTGGGACATCGGCAACATCGGCGCCGAACCCGCACGCGCCAAGACGATCCGATTCACCGCGGCCTACTGCGAGATCGAGGCCACCTACCTGGTCCCTGCGGATTCGGATATCTCGTCCATCGATGAGGTGGATCAGCCGGGCCGACGCATCGCCAGCGCCGCTCGCGCGGCGTACGACGTGTGGCTCGAAGCCAACCTGCAGCACGCCGAGCTCGTGAGCTCACCGGGTCTCGACGGGGCCGTCGACACCTTCGTCAGCGAGAAGTGCGACGCTCTCGCGGGCCTTCGCCCCGGGCTGATCAAGACGATCGAGCAGTTCCCCGGCTCTCGCATGCTGGACGGTCAGTTCACTGCAGTGCAGCAAGCGATGGGAACGCCGCGCGATCGCGACGACGCAGGCATCGAGTACCTGGTGTCGTTCGTCGAGGCGGCCAAAGCCAGCGATCTCGTCGCCGAGTTGATCGCCAAACACGGGGTCGAAGGGCTGTCGGTCGCGGGGCCGGCATGACGTCGCTCGTCCGATTCGCGTCGCCCGAAGGCGGATGGCGCGTCGGTGTGCTCCACGATGGCGCGATCACTCCCCTGGCAGTGGAGTCGATGGGCGACCTCTTGTCGCGCACTGCGGCCGAGATGGCGACGCTGATCGAGGGGGCCGACGCGCCAACGGTGGCGCTGGCCGACACCCACCTCGCGACGCCCATCGACGGCCGGACCCCGGTGTGGGCGGCCGGTGTGACCTACACGATCTCGCGTGACGCCCGCATCGAGGAGAGTGAGGTGGAGGACGTCTACGCCAAGGTGTACGACGCCGACCGACCCGAGCTCTTCTACAAGGCTGCGTCGTGGGAGGTGATGACCGACGGTGACTCCGTCGGACGCCGGGACGACTCGGTCAACGACACCCCCGAACCGGAGCTGGGCCTCGTCGTCAACGCTCACCGCGAGATCGTGGCCTACACCGTGTGCAACGACATGAGCTCGCGGTCCATCGAGGGCGAGAACCCGCTGTACCTCCCGCAGGCGAAGATGTTCGCAGGGAGCTGCGTCGTCGCCCCCACGCTGCGGCTTGCCTCCGAGATCGAGAACCCGCTGGATCTCACCATCCGCATGCGCATCACCCGGCAGGCGGACGTCATCTTCGACGGTGAGGCGTCCACGAGCCGCCTGCACCGTTCGCTCGACGAGCTCGTTGGATACCTCACGACGGCCCAGCGCTTCCCCGAGGGCGTCATCCTCTCCACCGGCACTTGTCTCGTTCCCGCTCTCGATGCACCCGTGCTCGACGGCGACATCGTGGAGATCACGATCGATGGCGTCGGCGCGATCGCCAACGTGGTGACGCCGACGTCGACGATCCTCAGCTGATGTCCTCGCGCCGCCCGTCGGCGTGAATCGCGAAGCGACGCGCTCCCTGGCCGTGATCGGGCGCCGGGCCATCCCAGGGCCAGCCGCCGAACTGCGTCGCCTGATAATCCGAGTAGGCCTCCTGGATCTCCGCGTTGGTGTTCATGACGAACGGGCCGTAGCGGGCGATCGGCTCACCGATCGGGCGGCCCTGCAGCATCATCAACTCGATCCCGTCGGGGCCTGCGATGAGCGAGCACGCGTCGCCCGCGTCCGCCAGCGCACCGGTGCCCGCCTCGACCGTCTCGCCCTCGATCTCGACGCTCGACCCCTCAAAGGCGTAGAGCACGCGGCGCGTGTCGGATCCCGCCGCAGCAGGCAGGCGCCATCGTGCGCCACCCTCCATCGAGATGTGCCAGATCGCCACGTCGGCATCCGCGCGTCCCGCCCAGCTGTCCGGCGGTGGCGCCGGGGCGTCCGCGTCGTCGAGGTCGCCGGCGATCACGGTGACCTCCGTACGGCGACCTGCGGAGTCCTTCTCGACGAGGCGCGGGATCGTGTGGTCCCACAGCATCGTGAAGTAGGGCTCCACGAACTTGTCGGCCGCTGGCAGGTTGAGCCAGATCTGGAAGAGCTCGAGCGGGTTGGGGTTGTCGGTGTCGAGCAGCGGGAACATCTCGGCGTGCTGGATCCCCTTCCCTGCGGTCATCCACTGGGTGTCGCCCTGGCCGAACCGAGCGGTGGCCCCGAGTGAATCAGCGTGGTCGACGTGCCCACGACGCACGTAGGTCACGGTCTCGAAGCCCCGGTGCGGGTGCTGTGGAAACCCCGGCACTCGCTGCCCGTGGTACATGCTCCAGCCGTCGCGACCGCTGAAGTCCATTCCGATCTCCCGACCGTCGAGGCGGGCGTTCGGGCCGAGCCGGCCGTCACCGGCGGGATAGTCGTCGTGGTGGTGGGCCACGAACAGGAACGGATCGATGGTCGGCCACTGCGGACCGAGCTCGAACGTCTGGCGGACGACGTCTGACATATCTCCAAGGTAGGGGTGTAGAACCTGAGCCCATGAAGGTCGGCGTCAACTTGATCAACTTCGGCCCGAGCGCTCAGCCCGAGGTCCTCGCCGGATGGGCGGGGATGACCGAGCGGCTCGGCTATCACAGCCTGCTCACCTCCGATCACATCGCGGTGACCGATCCGTGCAAACTGCTCGGCATACTTGCCTATCTG
>CAYUBX010000135.1:0-3158 GCA_964443165.1 uncultured Acidimicrobiales bacterium | reverse complement strand
GTCACCGAGCGCTACCCGGCGCCGTTCTACGAGCCGCTCGGCACTCTCGGCTGGCTGGCCGGGGTCACGGATCGGGTCCAGATCGGCACCACCGTCACGATCGTTCCCTACCGCAGCCCGCTGGAGTTGGCCCGCTCCTACGCGGCGATCGATCAGCTGAGCGGCGGCCGGTTGATCTTCGGGGTGGGTGTCGGCTGGGCCGAGCGGGAGTTCGCCGCCCTCGACGTGCCGTTTCGGCGACGCGGTGCGATCACCGACGAGTACCTGGAGGTGATCACCCGGCACTGGACTGAGACCGAGCTCACGTTCGAGGGCGAGTTCGTCTCTTTCGCCGGAGTCGATACCGCACCGCGTCCGGCGCAGGAATCGATTCCGATCTGGGTCGGCGGGAGCAGCGCGGCGGCTCTCTCGAGGACGCTGCGATTCGGTAGGGCATGGCATCCGATCCGGCTCCGCCCGTCATGGTTTCGGGACAGAGCGATCCCCCGTCTGCAGGCCATGGCGGACGACGCGGAGGTCCCGCGACCCGCTCTGTGTCCGCGGATCATGTTCGTGGTCACGGACTCGCCCACCGACGAGGCAGAGCGCTTCATGGGCCACGGAACGATGGAACAGATCCACGGCGACCTGCACCTGCTTCAAGAGCTGGGGTGCGAGCACGTCATCCTCGATGCGTACAGTCCGTTCGAGGACGCCAACCTCCGCGACGTGTCCGAATCTGCAAGCGGGCACCGACGGGCATGGGAGAACTACGAGCGTGCCGCGGCCGACGTCCTCGATCTCCCCGGTGAGCGCGTGCGCTGAGGCGGCCGCTCAGTCCCAGGTCTTCAGGACCGGGAGAACCTCGGAGGCGAACAGCTCGAGCGACGCCTTCGCCTCGTCGAACGGGATCCCGCCGTACCGGAAACACGTGGCGAGCTCATAGGGGCCCAGGGCGTCGCGCCGCTGCTCGAACGCCTCCAGAATCTGATCGGGTGTGCCATAGGCGTTGGATCCCATGAACCCCTTCAGGAACCCGGCCTCACCTACCTTGCGGAGGACCTCGGCGTTCTTGCCGTAGCCCTCATACCCCTCGGTATCCGCGAAGTGGTCGTCCATGAGTTCGTAGTGGCCGAGCAGGCTCGCGAGATAGGTGCCCATGTATTGCTCGGCCTTCTGCCTGGCTTCTTCACCGTCGGTCATGCACAGCGTGAAGTCGGCCGTCAGCGGCGGAGGAGGCGCCTCGCCGTGGGCCTCTGCAAAGAGCTCGCGATGCCGGTCGATCCCCGGACGGCGTCGCTCCCACTCCTTCTCGGCGAACATCACCATGCGGGCGCCAATCGTGGCCGCCGACTCCACGGAATCGTCGCTGCCTGCGACGGCATACAGCCGGTCGGCGAAGTCGCGCTCGGGCCGCGGGCGGATCTCGGTGCGCGGCTGGGGGTAGTACGGACCGTCGCCCTCGATGAATCCGGTGCGGAGGGCCTCCACGACCATCGCCGCCGACTCGTCGAACCGCCCCCGCGACTCGTGCATCTCGACGCCGCGGAACGGTTCGTACTCGCGTCGCGACAAGCCCCGGCCCATCCCGAACCTGACGCGACCCTTCGAGATGTTGTCGAGGAGAGAGATCTTCTCGGCCACCCGGAGGGGCTCGTTCCACGGCATGATCACCGCAGCGGTTCCGAGGTCGAGATTGGGTGTCTCGGAGGCGAGGTACGCGAGCAGCTGCGTGTTGTCCGGGCAAACCGAGTAGTCGAAGAAGTGGTGCTCCACGGGCCACACTGCGTCGAAACCCAGATCGTTGGCCATGCGCGCCAACTCGATCTCCTGCTCGTACATCTCACTGTCGCTGACACCCGTCCATCCCGCTGCTGCGAAGACGAGCTGAATCCCGACGTCCATCATTTCCCCCAGGCGCTGGCCAATCGGCTCTTGTCTAGCCGCTCACGTCGGTTCGTCGTCGGCTGCGATGTGCAGCTTGTCCTCGAGAAACTGCAGCACACGCTCGACCGATGCCTCGTCCCGATGTTCGGTGAGCACGCTGTGATCGCGTTTGTTCTGGCTCGGGAGTTCCACCGCGATGAACGAGTCGCCGAGCTTTTCCCTCAGCGTGTCGAAGCGAGTTCCGACCGCGGGGTCTCGATCGAATCGCAGACCGAGAACCTCGCAGCCCGCCACCGCTCGCTGCACCACCCGCTCCTCATCCGACGGGCTGAGGTTGAGGTCGGCCTTGCGCTTGCGTCCAACGGCCAGGGGCAGCGACGGCTGTGAGAGAACGGGAGCGATCATCCGCTCGTCGACCATCATCCCGAGCGCGAAGCCGCCCGAGAAGCACATTCCCACCGCTCCGACGCCGGGACCGCCGACGTCGTCGTGGAGGTCCGCGGCCAGCGATCGCAGCCAATTGATGATGGGCGAGGTGGTGCCCAGGCCAAAGGAGACGAACTCCTTGGCAAGGCACATCTTCACCATCGAGCTCAGCAGATAGGGGGTGGAGACGTTCCGTCCGGTCCGCCCGACGAGGTCGGGCATGACCACGGTGAAACCCCGATCGACGACCTCGTTGGCGAAGCGCCCGACCGCCGGGGTGATGCCTGGAATCTCGTGGATGACGATGACGCCAGGGCCCTGCCCGCGCCGGTACACGGCTCGCTCGTCGTCGCCGCTCCCGAACCCCGAGATCTCCCAGCCGGGCAGCACTTCGGTCATCGCGCAACGCTAACGCTCATCTCCGAGGTCACATGTCGGCGGAGATCTCCTCAATGGGCTCGGCCTCCATCTCGTTCCAGTCGACGACGAGCCCACCGAGGATCCGCCGAAGGTCTGTCGCGTTGAGTGTCTCCGACCGGACGAGCTCTGTGGCGAGCTGGCGCAGCACCTCCCAATGCCGATGCATCAAGAGCGAGGCCGACTCCTGCGCAGCACCGATCAGTTCAGCGACATCGGCGTCGACGGAGGCCGCCGACGCGTCGCTCTGGCCGTCGATCTGACGAGGACCCGTCCGAGTGCCCATGCCGAACCGCACCACCATTTCGCGCGCGAGGCCGGTTGCGGAGGCAATGTCACTCTCGGCCGATGTGGTCGCTGTGCAGAACACGGCCAGTTCCGCTGCCCGACCCGCCATGAGGACCGCCAGCCGCTCTTCGAGCTGGATCTGGGTCGCGAGCGCATCCTCC
>CAYUBX010000134.1:0-7514 GCA_964443165.1 uncultured Acidimicrobiales bacterium | reverse complement strand
CTCCCGGGCATCGAAGCCGACATCGAGATCAGCGTGATCGACGAGAGCAGCTGCGATCTCCACCTCGTGGGGTGCTGTACCGGGGAGGGCGACATGTTGTCCGACCTCGAGGCTCGGCGCCGGCGTCGCGAGGTGGTCTACGCGGTTCGTCGGCTGCTGGAGGACATGAAGCGAGCTCTCGAGACGCCCACCATGTATGCGAGGTCGGCTGCGGAACGTACCCTGGCTCGGCATGGCTCGTCAGTCCGGCCGACCGAGAAACCCTGAGGCGTCCCCCAAGGAGCTCTCCGCGGCTCTGGCGCTCTTCAACAAGGGCGTCGAGACGTCGCGTGATCTCGACCGCCGCCAGAAGGCCATCGACAAGGCCGATCGGCGGCGAAAGGACGCGGCCTCCAAGATGAAGGCGGTCCTCGATCGAGAGCCATCGGCCGAGGAACGCTCTGCGGCCGAAGCGGAGTATCGGGAGGCCGTGGACGCGTGGCAGGCCCTCGTGTCGCCGTCCGACGAGGCACCGGAGGAGTCAGTTGAGGACGGGTCCGGCGACGAGTCAGCCGAGGAGGCATCTGGTTGAACCCGGGTTCACCGCTGTCATACTTGCGGCATGGTGAAACGACTTCTTCCCATCCTCGCTGTCCTGGTCCTCGTGCTCGCAGCATGCGGTGACAGTGACAGTGACAGCGGTGGGGGCTCGGGCGGCGACCTCAGCGGCGGCGATCTCAGCGGCGACGAGCAGGAGGCGCTCGGAGCCATCGAGGATCTCGCGGCCGGCGGCGGTCCCTTCGAGGCGATGTCCCAGGACGAGCAGTTCTGCGCGGCCAAGGCGATCGCCAGCGACAGCGACCTCCTTCGCGAGATGCTCGCCGACACCGACTTCGAGGAACTGAGCACGGAGCAGCAGATGCAGGCTGCCTCGATGCTCGTCGATTGCGCGCCCACCACCTTCTCGTCGGTGATCGCCGAGGGCATGGCCGAGGGTTCCGGTATGAGTCAAGAGGATGCTCAGTGCCTCGCCGACGAGATCGTGGCCGACCGTGATCTGATGACCGGATTCCTGGCGGTCGGGGCCTCTGGCGAGGATCCGCCCGAGGACATCATCTTCTCGCTGCTGAGCTTGATGCAGGAGTGCGGCCTGTCGCTCAGCGATCTGGGCGGCTGACGCTCAGCCGAGCGGCAGAACCGGATCTCCCAGCGCTCCCTCCAGCTGGAGCAGGAGCCGCTTGCTGGCGAGCCCGCCGGCAAAGCCGGTGAGCGACCCATTGCTGCCCACCACCCGGTGGCACGGCAACACGATCGAGAGTGGATTGCGCCCGTTGGCCGCGCCGATCGCCCGAACGGCGGTCGGCCGGCCGATGCGCTCGGCCTGTTCTGCGTAGGACGCCGTCGACCCGTACGGAATCTCGGCGAGGGCTTTCCACGCGGCCCTCTGGAACTCGGTCCCGCGAAGGTCGAGGGGGAGGTCGAACCCGGTTCGGTCGCCGGCGAAGTACTCGGTGAGCTGTGTACGCGCTGCGACCAGAACCGGGCGTTCGGGGGCCTCGTGCATCGCGTCGGGCAACTTCACGCGATCGCCGTCATCGGGCCACAGGATCGCCCGGAGCCCCAGGTCGGTCTCCACGAGGGTGAGCTCCCCGACCGGGCTCGGCATGGTTGCGTAGTAGTGCGGATCACCCATGGAGGGCCTCCTTCGGAAGATCGAGTGCAGCAGGATCAGCAGCCGTCCACAACAGCTGTGCTGCCCAGCTGCGGTGGGGCCTCCAGGCGTCGGCTGCGGCCGCCACATCGTCGGCCGTTGCGTCCGTGCCGGTGAGAGCGGCGAGTCCCCGGCGGAGCCCGAGATCGGAGGCGGGCATGGCGTCTGGGTGACCGATGACCCGCAGGGCGATCATGTGCGCCGTCCAGGGCCCGATGCCGGGCAGGTCGCACAGCCCGTGCTCGATGGCCTCGATCGACCCTGTGGCATAGAGGTCGACGTCGCCGTGCGCCACCGCCGAGGCGAGAGTCCGGATCGTTTCCATCCGGCGGCCCGTGAATCCCAAACCCAAGAGGTCTGCATCGGCGAGGATCGCCGGCGTGGGAAACACGTGGGTGATGCCGTCGATGCCCGAGTCGAAGTACTCGCCATGCCGTTCGACGATCCGTCCGGCCATGGTCGTCGCGCCGGACACGGAGATCTGCTGGCCGATGACGATGCGAATCGCGGTCTCGAACCGGTCCCAGCAACGCGGGATGCGCAGGTGGGGAGAGTGCGCAGCCAGAGCACCGAGGAGGGGATCGTCGGTGATGGTCTCCACTGCCGAGATCGGCTTCTCGTCGACGGCGAAGAGGTTCCGGCAGTGCTCGACCTCATCGATGATCGAGTCGAACGTCGGGAGGTGGAGCGTCACCGCCAGGTGCTCACCGTCGCCCGCGTCGCTCACCTCCGCCACTCCGGGGTGGCCGCAGCTGACGATGCTACGGCGGTAGACGCCGTCGGTCACCGTCTCGACGCCGGGGACGCATCTCGACGCGAGATGGTCGAGGATCTGCCCGATGTCGTACGGCGCGACGTACGGAACGAGCAGGCGAAGTCCGCCATCGAGTGATGGTCTGTCGCCGCGGCGACGCTTGGCACGCAGTTCCCCCGGCGGGAACCGGAAGATGGTGGTGATGGCGCGGTGCAGTTGCCGAGCGCTTCCGAACCCTGCGGCGCGGGCCACCGAGGTGACGTCAAGGTCGGTGTCGTCGATCAGGCGCCGGGCGAAGTGGGCGCGGCGGGATTGTGCGATCGACGAGGGGGTCGCCCCGATGTGCTCGAGGAACAGCCGGCGGAGCTGCCGTGAGCTGTAGCCCACCCGGTCGGCCAGCGCGTCTTCGCGGTGCGTGTCGAGGAAGCCGTCGGTGATGAGCATGAGCGCGTGACCCAGTGGCTCGGGAACCGAGAGCTGTCGAAGCGAGCCCGCGCCCCGATCCGGCCGGCAACGCAGGCACGGTCGGTACCCGGCTGCTTCGGCTGCGACGTTGGTCTCGTAGCTCGACACGTTGCGCGGATCGGGACGCGCGATGCAGGTCGCCCTGCAGTAGATGCCGGTGGTGGCCACTGCGCTGAGTGCCATGACTGCAGTATCGCCGATTCCATCGGACAGATTCGGACAGCGACCGGTCGCTGACGGACGAAAATGATTGCCGTCGACGGACGGGTGTCCGTCAGCGGAAGCTCGGGATGCCCGTGATCTCCTGGCCGAGGATCAGGCCGTGGATCTCCTCGGTGCCCTCGTAGGTCATCACCGACTCCATGTTGTTGGCGTGGCGCATCGGGGCGTACTCGGTGCTCACACCATTGGCGCCCATCATCGCCCTGGCCTCGCGAGCGATGTCGATCGCGACCCGGCAGTTGTGCCGCTTCGCCATGGAGATGTGGTACGGCCGGATCTCGTGGGCCTCCTTGAGGCGCCCCAAATGCATCGCCTGCAGGTTGGCGTTGGTCATCTTGGTGAGCATGTCGGCGAACTTGATCTGGCTGATCTGGAAGCTCGCGAGCGGCTTGCCGAACTGGGGTCGCTCGAGCTGGTAGTCGAGCGCCGCGTTGTAGCAGGAGCGGGCCACGCCGACGGCGCCGAACGCGATGCCGTAGCGGGCCTCGCTCAGGCAGCTGAGGGGTGCACCGATGCTCATGGCGTCCGGGAGCCGCATCGACTCAGGGACCTCGACGTCGTCCATGTAGAACTCGCCAGTCACCGATGCGCGGAGGGACAGCTTGTTCTGGATCTTGCGCGCCTCGAACCCGGGCGAGTCGGTCGGAACGAGGAAGCCGCGGAAGCCTTCGTCGGTGTTGGCCCAGACGATGGCCAGGTGAGCGATGCCGGCGTTGGTGATCCAGCGCTTCGCGCCGTTGAGGACCCACCCGTCACCCTTTCGGATGGCGCGAGTGGACATCGAGGAGGGGTCCGATCCGTGGTCCGGTTCGGTGAGGCCGAAGCAGCCGATCACCTCGCCTGCCGCCATCCGCGGCAGCCACTCTTCCTTCTGCTCCTCCGATCCATATCGCCAGATCGGGAACATGCACAGCGATCCCTGCACCGACACGAACGACCGGAGCCCGGAGTCGCCGGCTTCGAGCTCGCGGCACGCGATGCCGTATGCCATGGCTGATGCGCCGGCGCAGCCGTACCCGTCGAGGTGCATGCCGAGGAGACCCATGTCGGCGATGGTCGGCACCAACTCCATCGGGAACGTGCCCGCCTCGAAGTGGTCCGCCACGACGGGGTTGAACTCGTTCTCGACGAACTTCGCGACCGTGTCGCCGATCATGCCCTCTTCGTCGCCGAGGGATGCGTCGAGCCCGTAGAAGTCCGAGAGGTCAGCCATGGCCCAAGTATGACCCGCGGCTCGCGTCCGAGTTCAGTCCGCTCGGGACGACCGCACGGGATGGAACACCGGGCGGTTGAGCCGCCGTCGCCGCGGGGCCCAGAAGCCGGCCATCGCCGGCAGGCGACTCGACGCTTCGAGGGTCCAGACACCTACCGCGAGCAACGCGAAAGCCGCGACGAACAGCCATGTCGTCGTCGCTCCGGTCTGGGCGAGTTCGGACTGCGGCGCCGTCGGCGAGGCTGGTGTCTGCGCGACCCCGGGGGACAGGCCGGTTCCCGTGACCTGGAGAATGTCGTTGGAGACGACCTCGTCGGTTGCGTCGCTTCGTACCGAGGCTCGGATCGAGAGAGACCCCGATCGTGTCGCCCGGAGGGTGAGCTCGATGTCGGTGCTCGTGCCGGCCGCGAGCGTGCCGAGGTTCCAGTTGACTGTGGCGCCGTCGAGCGTTCCAGCCGGCGTGCTGCTGAAGTGCGGGAGACCCGTCGGCAGATCGACTCGGACCCGCACTCCGGAAGCGACCGCCGTGCCGGTGTTCGCAATGCGGATCGTGTCGACGGTGCGGCTGCCGAGCGGGAGCTCTTCAAGGCTGAACGTCTGCTGGATCGTGAGCGTCGTGGTCGCTGTCTGGCCCACGATCCGGACCGCGGTGAGTGGGTGACCGGCCAGTTCGGCCACCGTGCGATCCTCGGTCTGTCGCGTGGCCGCCGGGGGGGCGACCAGGATCGTGATCACCGCGATCGCCGCAGCGATCAGCGCGACCCAGCGAGGGAGACGTTGACGGCGCGTCTGGGTCGCTCGGAGAGGGGTGGGGGGCACCACGAATCGGGAATGTAACGCTGATCGATGTGCGCTCGGCCGATGGCTCGCAGACCGCGGTGAAGCGCACTCTCCGCGCCGCACACGAGCGTCCCCGGGGGTGATTGTTCGGTCACAAGTAGCTTGGAGTCGTGATGACGGGCGCGGGCGTGACCGCCATGACGGCGAGCGATCGACGAGCCGGCGTGCTGCTGTGGGTGGCGACCGTTGTGCTCGGTGCGCTGGCCATCGCGTCGCTCGTCGGGCTGGCTGTCGTCGCGTGGGACGCCGACGACGGAAGCATCGCGCCGGCCACGACAACGTGGCCCGAGCCGTCCGAGAACCGATCGCGTTTCGTGACCGATCTCACCGAGGAGAGCGCGTTGATTCCGGTGCTCGATGGTTCGGGTGAGGCATCGGGCGGCAGGATCGTGTCGCGGCAGTCCGATCCGTTCAGCCCTGGCTGACCGGCCGATCCACGTCGTGAGCCCACTGCGACCACGAGCCGGGAAAGAGCTTCGCCCGACCCAGCCCTGCGTGTTCGAACGCGAGCAGGTTGTTGCAGGCACTCACGCCTGACCCGCAGTAGAAGACCGTCTCGGCCGCCTCGCTGATGCCAGCGCCTTCGAACCGGGCGCGGAGGTCCTCGGGCGAGAGGAATCGTCCGTCCTCACCGATGTTGGCGCCGAACGGGAGGTTGATTGCGCCAGGGATGTGCCCAGCTCGCGGATCGACCGGCTCCTCGTCACCTCGGTACCGCTCGGGCGCTCGCGAGTCGGCGAGCACCGTGCGGTCGCTGGCTCCGGCCTCCGACGCGGCGTCGATGTCGACCATGAGGTCCTCGGGCCAGGGGCGGATGGGGTGAAAGACGGGTCGTCGCCGACGGTGACCGCTCTCGAACTGACCCGGCCAGCCCTGCAGTCCGCCGTCGAGGAGCGCGGCATCGTGACCGGTGATCCGCAACATCCACACGAGCCGGCCGGCAGACATACCGTTCTGATCGTCGTAGGCGACGACGGTGTCGTCCGGGCCGATTCCGAGCGTCGACAGGCTCGCGGCGAAGGTGGCGGCTGCGGGCATCGGGTGCCGTCCCTGACTCTTCATCGGATGGAACGCGAGGTGCTCGTCGAGGTCGACGTAGATGGCGCCAGGGATGTGCGCTTCGGAGTAGGGGACGTGACCCGGACGCCGATCGAGATACCAGCGCACATCGCAGAGGACGATGTCGTCGCGATCGTCGATCGCTTCGGGAGCGACGATCGGTGGCAGCGGCGGATGATCGCTCATTGTCCGAACATCATCAGCCACTGCTCCTCGGAGGAGGGCTTGAACACGTAGTTGGTCTCGCGGGTCTGTCCCATCGATGCAGAGCTGTGGAACGAGTAGCGGTGTCCGGGGAACAGCACGGTGTCGTCGGGGATCTTGGCGAGCGTGTGGTGGAGCGAGTGGAACATCGCACCGACGTCGCTGCCCGGCAGATCGGTGCGCCCGCAGCCTTCGAGAAAGAGCGTGTCGCCGGCCACGAGAGCGCCTTCGACGAGGAAGCACTGGCTGCCCGGGGTGTGGCCGGGTGTGTGGATGAGTTCGATCCCAATGTCGCCCACGGTCACCGTGTCGCCGGGCGCGTGGATCTCGAGATCGCTGTCCGCTACTTCGGTGACCTTCTTCACCAGCTCTGCCTCCTCGGCCTGGACGTGGATCTTCACGCCCTGCAGGTCGAGCAGCTCACGAACGCCCTCGATCGAATGACCCATCATCGAACCGCCGACGTGGTCGGGGTGATAGTGGGTGGCCAGCACGCCGGTCAGCCGCATGCCGTCCTCGCCGAGGATCTCGAGCAGCTCGGCCACCTCGTACGCCGGATCGATCGCCACGGCTTCGCCCGTCTCCCGATCGCCGATGAGGTAGACGAAGTTCATCATCTGCTGGGCCAGCGGATTCGCGAGCGCGAAGTCGCGTCCCGAGAGCAGCTGGCGGAAATAGAAGCGATCGGACGGCATGGCGCTCATGGTAGGCATGGGCGGTGATGTCCCTCGCTTCGTGCTGCCTGTCGTGAGAAACCGGATTCTCCGCTTTCTCGCCTATGCGGCCGTGGGGGTCATCACCGGGGCGATGGTCGCGGTGGTCGCCCTCGTGGCGGAGAAGGTGCTGCTCGACGAGGTGCTCCACATGGAGCTCTGGAAGCAGGCGCTGGCCCCGGGTCTCGGCCTTCTGATTGCGATCCTCCTGTTGCGCTGGGCCGACATGGGTCGCGCCCTGTCGCCGGCCACGTCCGAGGAGTACATCCGTGCGTTCCACACCCGCTCCGGCGAACTCAAACTGCGACACCTGCCCTTCCGTCTCGCCGCAGGCATCGCGACCGTGGGCATGGG
>CAYUBX010000133.1:5077-7527 GCA_964443165.1 uncultured Acidimicrobiales bacterium | reverse complement strand
GACATGAGCACCGCGACGCGCCATGAGGCGTATCAGCGATGGGCCGACGGCCGCCTCGTCATCGGGACGCACTTTGCGGGACGGACGGCGGGTCGCCTTGAGCCCGAGGGCGACGGCTACCGCTTCGCCCCGCCGAGCTGACCGCACGGCGGACTCCCGACACCGCCCACGCGACCGCGGCGACCAGATCCCCCACGTCGGAGCGGGGAGTCAGGGCTGGAGCGCCCGTCCGCCGGCGGCATGTCGACACAAGGGCCTCATCTCGCATGTCCCATCGCGATGCGGGCGGTCGTGGTGAGAGCGAGATGACGAGACTCGCGTCAGATGATGAGCATCCCTCGCAGGGTCTCGACCCCGTCGTCACCGAAGCCGAGGGTGTTCGACAGGTAGCCCGAGCTGCCCCCGTGGGATTCGTCGAGGTGAGCGAGCGTCATCTCGAGCGCCGGCCGAGGCGCGGACAGTGCCGGCCACACCGCGTCGACGTCGCCGCCCGCCTCTTCGAGACTCGGCCGGAGCTGCTCGACCCGCCGGTAGGCGCGGAGCTCGTTGGTGAGTTCGTAGTCGTCCAGGACGGTCGACCTGTCGACCCCACAGATCTCGAGGATCAGAGCCGCCGCGAGGCCGGTTCGGTCTTTCCCGGCTGTGCAGTGGAACAGCAGCGGCAACTGATCCAGATCCAGGACCAGGGTGAAGAACTCCGCGTAGCGGTGGCGGTGGTCTTCGAGGATCTCGCGGTAGGACTCTGCGACGTCCTCGTGGGTCACCGCGGTGACCTCGCCGAGCTTCAGCCGCTCCACGAACTCGTGCTGCTGGGCGATCTCGTCGCCGATCGGCAGGGGAGCGTGGGTTCCCACCGAACTCCACAGTCGCGACACGTCACGGGTGGCTTCGGCCTCGGTGCGGAAGTCCACGACCGTCCGGATGCCGTAGCTCGCCAGCTCCTCGAGGTCGTCGTCGGTGAGGTCCGACAACCGGTCGGAACGGAAGAGCGCCCCCGTGCGGACGCGGCGCCCATCGCTCGTGGGATAGCCGCCGACGTCCCGGCAGTTCATCGCGCCCTGAAGCTGAACGACGTTGCTCATTCGGCAGGCCGCGGCTCGCGCGGGAGCCCCAGGATCCGCTCACCCATGATGTTGCGGAGGATCTGGGTCGTGCCTCCCATGATCGTGTACGCCGGCGCGTAGATCACGTTGCGGGAGACGCGGTTCCACAGCATCGTGTCGGCGCCCGCCACGTCGCCGACGAAGCCCGCCACCTCTTGCTCGAACTCCGTGCACCACGTCTTGGTGATGGCCGAATACTGGGCGAACGGCGTCTGCCGCAGAACGTTGCGCAGCACCATGTCGCGCCCGATCCGGTAGCCGGTCTCGATGCGCGCCATCCGCTGACGCACCCGAGGGTCACTCGTGTCGGCGCGGTGCTTCGTGTCGAGATACAGACGCTGGTTGGACGCCAGCCGATCGATGCCACCCCGCTCGTGTTCGAGCTGACGCATCGTCTGTCCGAAGCTGTTGTTCAGCTCACCCACCAGGTTCTCCACCGGCACCTCGAGGTTGTCGAAGAAGACCTCGTTGAAGTGGGCGTCGCCCGAGGCGTCCTTGATCGGGTTGACGTTGATGCCCGGCGAGGACATGTCGACCACGAACTCGCTCATGCCCTTGTGCGGTGGGCCGTCGGGATCGGTACGGCAGATCAGGTAGCAATAGTGCGCGTCCTGGGCGCCGCTCGTCCAGATCTTCTGGCCGTTCACGATGTAGCGGTCGCCATCACGAACCGCCGTGGTGCGAATGCCCGCCACGTTCGATCCAGCGTCCGGCTCGGACATCCCGATGCACCACTGCGACTCGCCCGCCCGCATCTCGGGGAGGTAGCGGTCTTGCTGCTCATCCGTTCCGTACGTCAGCAGCACCGGGCCGATCTGGCGGTCGGGAAAGAACGAGCCGGCCATCGGTGCGCCGCCCAGCAACAGCTGTTCGGTGACCACGAACCGCTCGACCTCAGGTCGTCCATCGCCGCCCTTGTCCACCGGCCAGGTCATCCCGATCCAGCCCTTCTCTGCCAGGCGGCGGGTGAACTCGCGGGAGTAGCCCACCAGCCATCCATCGTCGGTGGTGAACAGGTCCGACGTCGCCTCCACCACCCACGACGCAGCCTCATCTGCCAGGTCCTGGAGCTCCCTCGGCCACACGTAGTCCATGCCGGCGGAGCGTAGCGAGGCCCTCGAACCGACGCATTGCCGACCGCGGCCCTTTACCTCTGAAAAAGTCTCGAATCGTGCTCAAGGGTGATCGCAACTCACCCGAAGTAACTGCCAACACAGAGGTCGGGCCACGCATCTGGGGGCGGACGCGGACCGGCCTTGACGACCGGGGCGGTTGGGGACTCACTCCCCACCGCCCCGGTCCGTGTACTTGCCACTCGCCGCAATCCTCGCTGCGCTCGTCTGCGGA
>CAYUBX010000133.1:2936-4977 GCA_964443165.1 uncultured Acidimicrobiales bacterium | reverse complement strand
CTTCCACTCGCCGCAATCCTCGCTGCGCTCGTCTGCGGACTTCCACTCGCCGCAATCCTCGCTGCGCTCGTCTGCGGACTTCCACTCGCCGCAAGGCGTCTCCCGCAGGGTTGTTCAGGCCAGGTGAGGCCGTGACCGAAGCTTCCTGACTACCCTCGCCGGCATGCGAGCTGTCGTGATTCCGGAGTACGGCGGGACCGAGGTCCTCACCCTGCGGGAGGTCCCCGACCCCCAACCCGGGCCGGAGGAAGTTCTCGTGCAGGTGAGGGCGTCTGCGATGAACCGCGCGGACCTCCTTCAGCGTGCGGGCGGTTACCCCGCGCCAGGACCGACGCCCGAGTTCGAAGTGCCGGGACTCGAGTTCGCGGGGACGATCGTCGCGACGGGAAGCCAGGTCACGTCCTGGTCCGACGGTGACCAGGTCATGGGCATCGTCGGCGGCGGAGCTCACGCCGAGATGCTGGTGACCCACGAACGGATGCTGCAGCGCATCCCTGCCAACGTCGGTCTCGATGACGCAGCCGCGATTCCCGAGGTGTTCATGACGGCCCACGATGCCCTCGTCACCCAAGGAGGGCTGACGACCGGCGGACGAGCGCTGGTTCACGCTGGCGCGTCGGGAGTCGGAACGGCCGCCATCCAGATCGCAGGAGCCATCGGCGCGCAGATCGCAGTCACCTGCTCGACGGGCAAGATCGACGCCTGTTCTGATCTCGGTGCCGACCTCGTGATCGACTACACGTCCAGCGACTTCGCTGAGGCGGTGTCGGAATGGACGGGCGGAGCCGGTGTGGATGTCGTGCTCGACGTAATCGGCGGCGAGTACCTCACCCGCAACATCGCGAGTCTGAAGGTTCAGGGCCGCATCATCCAGGTGGGTGTGATGGGGGAGGGCAAGGCCACATTCCCGTTGGGGATGCTGCTGCCGAAGCGCGCCTCGCTGATCGGCACCGTTCTCCGGTCGCGGCCGCTCGAGCAGAAGATCGACGCCAACCAGCGGTTCATCCGTGAGCTGCTGCCGCGCTTCGACGACGGCGCCCTTCGCCCGGTGATCGACTCGCGGTTCCCGCTCGATGACATCGCCGCCGCGCACGACTACATGGAGACCAACGCCAACGTCGGCAAGATCATGCTCGACGTCTGACGGGCTCAGACGAGAAGCGTCGCTTCCATCACGGTGACCGCCTGACCGACCAGTTCGGTGCGATCACCGCGGACCCGCACCCGCAGGCGCCCACCCCGCGCTGACACCTGGTGCGCCCGCAGCTCACCTCGGCCGAGCCGATCCGCCCACCACGGTCCGGTGATCGTGTGGGCCGACCCGGTGACGGGATCCTCGGCGATGCCGTGCCGAGGCGCGAACACTCGCGACACGAAGTCGGCGTCGCCGCCGTCGACGTCACCGGCGGCGGTCACGATCACCGCACGGGTGTCGATCGCCGCGAGGGCTCCGATGTCGGGAGTGAGGCCGGCAACCGTCTCGGCGCTGTCGAGCTCGGCGAGAACATCGAAGGACCGCGCCTGCTCGATGACGTCTGCCCCGAGCGCATCGGCGAGTCCTTCGATCGGACCGCAGAGCTCCGTGTCGGCCGTGGGGAAGTCCATGAGGATTCCGTCCTCGACGCGCCGACATGTGAGGAGGCCGCTGCGCGTGTGGAACCGGACCTCGTCGCCGTCGACGAGCCCCCGTTCGAAGAGCGCGTGTGCGGTTCCGAGCGTGGCGTGACCGCACAGGTCCACCTCCGCCGCCGGAGTGAACCACCGCAGGTCCCACTCGCCATCAGCGCGGCGAAGCGGGTACGCGGTCTCGCTCAGGTTCATCTCGAGAGCGATCGCCTGCAGTCGCGCATCTGGTAGCGCCTCGTCCAGGAGCGCGACCGCCGCAGGGTTCCCCGCGAAGGGTGTGGTTGTGAAGGCGTCGACCTGGATGAGCGGAATTTTCATCGGTCCAGATCGCTGGGCCCTCGCAGCTCGCTATCGCTCGCTGGGCCCTCGCAGCACGCTATCGCTAGCAGGGCCCACGCCCCAAGCGAAAGCTCCC
>CAYUBX010000133.1:0-2926 GCA_964443165.1 uncultured Acidimicrobiales bacterium | reverse complement strand
GAGCGGAATACTCATCGGTCCAGATCGCTGGGCCCTCGCAGCTCGCTATCGCTCGCTGATGCCCACGTAGTCGCGCTCGCCCTGGCCCGTGTACTTCTGCCGGGGGCGGTAGATCTTCTGCTCGGGGTCGTCGAGCATCTCGAACCACTGGGCCAGCCACCCTGGTGTCCGCCCGATCGCGAACAGCACGGTGAACATGTCGAGCGGGAAGCCCATGGCCTCGTAGATGAGACCCGAGTAGAAGTCGACGTTGGGGTACAGCTTGCGGTCGATGAAGTAGGGGTCGCTGAGCGCGACCTCTTCGAGCTTCATCGCGATGTCGAGCAGCGGGTTGGTCCCGGTGACCGCGAACACGTTGTCGGCCTGCTCCTTGATGATCTTCGCCCGCGGGTCGTAGTTCTTGTAGACCCGGTGGCCGAAGCCCTGAAGCAGCACGTCGCCCGACTTCACGCGCTCGACGTACGCCGGCACGTTGGCGAAGTCACCGATCTCGTGGAGCATGCGGATGACCTGCTCGTTGGCGCCGCCGTGGAGCGGGCCGTACAGACCACACGTGGCCGCGGCGACCGCCGAGTACGGATCGGCCCGGCTGGAGCCCACGGTGCGCATCGTGGTGGTGCTGCAGTTCTGCTCGTGGTCGGCGTGGAGGATGAACAGGATGTCGAGCGCCCGGGTGAGGACGGGATCCGGTTCGTAGTTGGGATCCGCGACATTCCACATCATCCGCAGGAAGTTGCCGGTGTAGCCGAGGTGGTTCACCGGGTACTCGTACGGCAGACCGACCCGATTCTTGTGGGCGAACGCCGCCATCGTGGGCATCTTCGCGATGAGTCGCTGGCTCTGGATCCAGCGGTTGTCCTCGTCGTCGATGTCTTTGGCCTCGGGGTAAAAGGTGCTGAGCGCCGCAACGGTGGACACCAGCGTGCCCATCGGATGCGCGTCGTACCGGAAACCCTTCATGAACTGGGTGATGTTCTCGTGCACGTAGGTGTGCATCGTGATTTCGTGCACCCAGAGGTCGGCTTGCTGTTGGTTGGGAAGCTCGCCGTGGAGAAGCAGATAGCAGACCTCGAGGAAGCTCGACTGCTCGGCGAGCTGCTCGATGGGGTAGCCGCGGTAGCGCAGGATGCCCTTGGCGCCGTCGATGTAGGTGACCTTGCTTTCGCAGTTCGCCGTGGACAGGTAGGCCGGGTCGTAGAACCACATGCCCTTGTCGAGCTCACGCAGCGCCGCTGATGAGATCGTGCCGTCGACGATCGGCACGGTCACCGATTGCCCACTGCGGTTGTCCGTGATCGTGAAACTCTCTTCTGACACCTGCTACCCCTGTCCTCTGTCTGGTGGAAGTGCGCGGGACGCTGCGCCGGCGATCACTGGTCGCTTCGGCGATGTCCCCAGGAGTGAACATAGCGCCTTTCCTCGATCTCATCCCGATTCGAGGGCGCTCTTTTTCGGCCGCTCACAGAGGCGTGTTGTCGTGCCGTCTGTCGGGGAGGGCCTCTCGCTTCGTGAGCAGCAGATCCACGAGACCCGCGAGCTCTCGGCGGGTGTCTGCCGGATCGATCACGCCGTCCACGAACCCTCGTTCGGCACCGATGTAGGGGTTGAGGTACGTGGCGTCGTAGTGCTCGACGTATTCCGCGATCTCCTCGGCTTCGGCTCCGCGCCGAAGGATCTGCGCAGCCTGGGTCGCCCCCATGACGGCGATCTCCGCCGAGGGCCACGCGAGGTACGCGTCGTTGCCCATCGTCTTGCTGTCCATGACGATGAATGCGCCGCCGTAGGACTTGCGGAGCACCACGGCGACCCGAGGCACTGTGGCCCTCGCGTATGCGAACGCGAGTTGCGCGCCGTGGCGGATCATTCCCCGCCACTCGAGGTCCTTGCCCGGATAGAAGCCGGGCGTGTCGACGAAGGTCACGATCGGGAGGTTGAACGCGTCGCAGAACGCGACGAACCGCCCGCCCTTCTGGCTCGCGGGGATATCGAGGGTGCCCGCGATGGCGATCGGCTGGTTTGCGACGATGCCCACCGGGTGACCGCCGAGGCAGGCGAACCCGGTGACCAGGTTGGGGGCCCATCCGCCGCGCAACTCGACGAAGTCCTCGTCGTCGGCGATCGAGCGGATCACGTCGCGAACGTCGTAGCTGCCGGTCGCGGTGTCTGGCAGCAGTTCGCCGGCTTCGGGGGTCAGTCGGTCCGAGGGGTCAGCCGTTGGGACGTGGGGAGGAAGGGCGTCGTTGTGGTCCGGAAGGAAGCGCAGGATGTCGGAGAGAGTCGGAAGGACCTGCTCGCTCTCCACCACGACATGCGCAGCGCCGGTCGAGCGCTCGTGGACGGCGGCCCCACCGAGTTCGTCGAGTCCGACAGTGACGCCGGTCATGTTCCGCACCGGGATGGGTCCCGACACGAAGGCGTACGACTCCGATGCCATCACCACGATGTCGGCCAGGCCGATCAGGAGCGCAGCGCCCGTCACTGCGGGACCCGTGACGCCGGCGAGAACCGGCACCACTCCCGAACACTTGCTCAGCGCTCTCGCAGCGCGACCCCATCCGTCGAGCGCGGCGACGCCGTGATTGGCATCTGCGCCGCTCGACGCCAGCAGAAGGACCACCGGGAGCCGCTTCTCGAGGGCCATCTCGAGGCCGCGCACCATGGTGTCGCCGTCCTCGGGGGTGAGCGCGCCCTTGCGTTCGGGGCTGTCGGCGCGAATCAGGATGACCGTGCGGCCGTCGATGTCGGCCATCCCGGCTCGGACCTCTCCGGGAGTGCCGGCGCGCAACTGGAGAGCGAGGCCGTCGGTCATTCCCGGAGAGCGTAGGCCCGGCCCACCCCGCGACCCCAACACCCCCTCGCTCGCGCGATCTCAGATCGCGTCGAGGCCGTCGATGGTGGGGGCCAGGTCCCGCACGACTCGCCGAAG
>CAYUBX010000132.1:0-7530 GCA_964443165.1 uncultured Acidimicrobiales bacterium | reverse complement strand
ATGGCACGCTGCTCGACTTTCATGCGACGTGGGACCGGGCTCTGGGTGCCGCCCTCGATGGGATCGACGCGTCCGGCGCTCGCGCGGAGGCCGCTGCGATCCTTCACTACGACCTGGACAGCCAGCGGATCGGACCCGCATCGCCGTTCATCGCCGAGTCCAACGATGTCGTCGTGGAGCTGCTCCGTGGGCTCGTGGACCTCGGTGAGTTCGAGCGGCGCCTGGTGCAGGCAGCACACGACGAGCTCGTGGAGATGCCGGGCGCGTCGTCCACTCTGACCCAGCTCGCTGGTCGCGGCCTGCTCCTGGCGGTGGCGACCAACGATGCGGCATGGATCGCCGAAAGCCAGCTGGATCGACTGGGGTGGCGAGAGCGCTTCGGCGAGATCTACGGCTACGACTCGGGCCACGGAGCGAAGCCGGGGCCAGGGATGGTCACCGCGGCGGTCGAGGGGTTCGGGCTCGCCGCCGCCCAGGTGCTGATGGTGGGCGATTCGCCGCACGATCTGATCGCGGGTCGCGAGGCGGGCACGGTGACGGTGCTCATCGGAACCAATCCCGACGCAATCCCCTTCGCCGATCACCGGATCGACTCCCTGAGCGAACTCCTCGACTTGGTCTGACCCCGTTCTGCCAGCTCGTGGTGCCACCAGGGTCGCTCTGGAAACTGGCAGAAGGCCGTTAGGAGGTGGCGCGGCGGATTCGGGTGTGGATCTCGTCGAGCTGTTCGACCATCGCGTCCACGGACCGCGCTCCCGACTGGAAGAGGGCGGTGGCGTTGACAGCGGTCCAGTCGAAGCCCATCGCTGCGATGACCGCGGCGCGCTCCTCCACCCGATCGAGGTCGGAATAGAAGCGCTTGTCTTCGTCGGTCCGAGGCGGTGGGGCCAACATGAGCTGCATGCCGATCGACGACGGATCGCGACCGGTTGCTTCGGCCATCTCCCGAATGGTCTGCATCATCGTGAGGGCCTGCTCGTCCGTCACCCCTGATGCCATCCATCCGTCACCGCGTTCGGCGGTGCGCCGAAGAGCTGCCGTGCTGTCGCCGCCCACCCAGATCGGCAGGGCCGCTCCCTGCGGGGACACCGGCTCCATCCCCATGTCGTGCGACTCGTAGTGCTCGCCCTGGTAGCCCACCTGGCCGCCGGCCCAGTACGCCCGCAGAAGGTCGATCGCCTCGTCCATCCGCTTGCCGCGGTTGGAGAAGTCCTCCTCGAGGGCGTCGTACTCGGAGTCTTGCCATCCGACCCCGACGCCGAGCCGCACCCGACCGCCCGACAGAGTGTCGAGCGTGGAGATCTGCTTGGCGACCAGAACCGGCTGGCGCTGGGGGAGCACGAGGACCTCGGTCGACAGCGACACCCGTGAGGTCACCGCCGCGACGTTGGCGAGAAGCATCAGCGCTTCGAGAATCGGCATCTGGGCCGGGTAGATCGTGCGACGGGTCTCGTTGGGAAACCCCATCACCACGTGGTCGAACGCGGCGATCTCGTCGTAGCCGATCTCTTCGATCGCCCGTGCCAGCTCGAGCACCTTGTCGGGGCCCTCGCGATAGCTGACGCTCGGGAATTCGACGGCGACCCTCACGATGCCTCTCCGAGTGGCAGGCGGACACGGGCGGTTCCTGGCATGAGCACCTGGCCGTCCACGGTCTGCTCGTGGACGTCGATCTCGACCTCGCCGGTCTCCGGGTCGACCGCTGCGATCGTGCCGTGGAACTCCACCTGCTGGTTGGGATAGGCCGACGCCCTGTTCTGCCAGTTCACGTTGACCAGTCGGCCCCGCGGGCCAGCCCAGTCTGTGAGGAACTGGGTGAGCCATGAGCCCTGCAGCGGGCCGTGCACCAGGAGGTCGGCGTGGCCCTCGAACTCCGCATAGGCCCGGTCGTAGTGGATGCGATGCGGGTTGAAGCTCGCAGCGCTGTAGAGGAACAGCTGCGCCTCCGAGGCCGACTTGGGCATCACGGGGAGCGTGTCTCCCACCGAAACGTCTGTCACGTTGAGCTGTTTCACCGTGCGATCCCTTGCATCTGGGCAGCTCCTCGCTGCTCTTTGGTTCTCATCGTGCGATCCCGATTTGGCGCGAACGGGCGACCTCGGTCCCGTCCTGGTTGACGTAGGTGGTCTCTCGCACCTGGCGGACGAAGGGGCCCTTCGACCCCTCCTTCTGGTCCAGCGCGGCGAGCCGGGTCGTGGCGGTGATCTCGTCGCCCACGTGGACGTCGGCGAGGAAGTCCCACTCCTCTCCTCCGAACATCATCCGCGACACCTCCAGGCGGACGCCCGTGCCGTCGCCATAGAGGCCGTCTGTGCGCATCTCGTCCGCCGGCCGAGGCGGGACGATGGCGTGGGTGATGAACGTGGGCGGGACTGTCAGGGTCCGGTAGCCGGCCGCTTCCGCCGCTTCCTGATCGAAATAGGCCGGGTTCTCGTCGCCCACCGCATAGGCGTAGCGCTGGGCCTCCCGGACGTCGATCGTGACCGTGACCGGCCCGGCCAGCACCTCGCCGACGCGGGCGAGGGACTCGTCGGGGATCAATGAACTCAACATGCTGCGACGGTAGCCCTGCGAGGGAACCTCGTGCCGTTCCGCTGCGTTGATGCCTACGCTGGAGAGCACGGACCTGGAGGTCGCGACATGGCTCTGTGGAGTCGCAAGCTGGAGATGCCCACCACCGAGACCGCTCTGCCGGGGCGCGAGCAGACGATGCCGGTTCCCCCTGCGCACGAGATCCTGGGGACACCGATGACCCCGCCGTTCCCCGACGGTCATCAGCAGATCGTGGTGGGCATGGGGTGCTTCTGGGGCGCTGAGCGCACGTTCTGGGAAGCGGACGGCGTGTACACGACGGCCGTCGGCTACGCGGCCGGGATCACCCCCAACCCGACGTACGAAGAGGTCTGCAGCGGACTTACCGGCCATAACGAGGTCGTCCTCGCGGTGTTCGATCCCGCCGTCACGAGCTACGAGATGATGCTCAAGGTGTTCTGGGAGAACCACGATCCCACGCAGGGGATGCGCCAGGGCAACGACATCGGCACGCAGTACCGGTCGGGTATCTACGTCTTCGGCGATGCACAGCGCGAGGCTGCGGAGGCGTCATGCGATCGCTTTCAGAAGGTGTTGAGCGACGCGGGGATGGGCGAGATCACCACCGAGATCCTCGACGCTGGCTCCTTCAACTACGCCGAGCACTACCACCAGCAGTACCTGTACAAGGTGCCCAACGGGTACTGCGGCCTCGGTGGCACGGGGCTCAGCTGCCCCGTCGGTATCGCCGCCGCCGACTGAGCGACCCGCGCGTCAGCCGGCGCGGTCGGCGAGGCGCTGTGCCTCCTCGAAGTGCGCGACGAGATCATCGTGGTTGGTGTGGGCGTTGAGCCCACTCGGGTTGGGCATCACGTACACCGGTCGGCCGCCGAGCTTGATGGGTTGGAGGCCGAGGCCGGCTGTTGCGTCGCCCGACGCAGCCCGCCACCCCGTGATGCCGACAACACACACGACCGACGGACGCAACCAGTGGCACAGCCGGTGGAGGCGGCCGAAGCCAGAGCTGTACTCAGCTGTCGTGAGTTCTCCGGCCCGCGCCGTCGCCCGCTTCACGAGGTCGGTCATCCCGATCCGGTCGCGTCGAAGAGCTGCCACCGGATCTCGCTCGACGGTCACCAGTCCTGAGACGAGGGCGGCGGGCCAGAAGCGGTTGCTCGGTCCGGCGAAGCCGTACCCGGCGTCGGCCGCGTGCAGGCTGGGGTTCAGCCCGCAGAGCAGAACGCTCATATCGGGCCCGACGCTGTCGGCGAGCGTTCTCTCGCGGCGGGCGAGGGTGATGTCGCGATCGGCGTCAAGGCCGCGACCCTCCAGCGGATGCGTGTCGAGCGGGGTGAACCCCGCCCCGGTGAGGGCGTCGTCGAGCCTCTCGTCCGTCCAGAAGTTGAACAGTCGCCCGGGGACTTTGCGGCCGCCGACGACATCGTCTCGGTCGGCTCGAAACAGCTGCACTGCCACGGTGCCACCGACTCGAACGACGCGGTGCAGCTCACGCCACGCCATGGGCACCGATGTGCGGGGGAGGTGGACGTAGCTCTTCGCTGCCCACGCCCCAGCCAACGAGCCGGAGACGAATGGCAGGTGCTCGAGATCGCCCTGCACGATCGGCTGTCCACTGCGCAGAGCTGCTTCTCGTGCCATGGGCCCGGACGCGTCGAGACCGATCGCGGCGATGCCGAGGTGATCGAGGTGCCAGCCCGGGCCGCATCCGAGGTCGGCACAGGGACCGTCGAGCGATCGACCGAGCGCCGCGGCCACCTCGACGGCCTCGGGATGGCTGGACTCGATCCACTCCCTGGCCAGCTCGTCGTACCGAGCGACCGTGGCGTCGTCCATCGCTCAGATAGCGGCCGCAGCAGCGGCCATCGTCTCCTCGGTCACGGCGCGCCGGTCCTCACCCCACGGCAGTGGCATGAGCACCGGGTGCTCGATTCCCGCGTCGATGTAGGACCGCACGAACGTCGTCACCTCGTCGGGCGAGCCGATGAAGTCGATCGCCTGGATCATCTCGTGGCTGATGGCGGCGAGTGCGCCATCGCGGTCCTTCTCGGCCTGCCTGGCTCGCAACTCGTCGACCTCGGCGCCGAACCCGGCGGCGCGAAACATGTTGGCGTAGCCATCGGCCATCGCGTAGTTGAACAGATCCTTGCGAGCCGAGTTGGCCGACCGTTCCAGCTCGCCGACGGCGGCATGGACATACCCCATGATCGTCGCGTCGCCACCCGCCCGAACCTGTTCGATGGCGGTCGGAACGTGAGCCGCAGGGATGTAGTTGAGGAGAACACCGTCGGCCACCTCGCCGGCGAGGCGCAGCATCTGCGGGTTCAGCGCGGCGAGGACGATCTTTGGGCGCCGGTCTCCGAGCCGAACGGCGAGCCGGAAGCGCTTCACCTGCCAGAAGTCGCCCTCAAATGTCACCGCCTCCCCGCTCAGACACTCGCGGAGCAGCGCGACGTACTCCCGCATCATCGCGATGGGCCGGTCGGGCGCGCTCTCGCCGTGCTGACGAAGAATGCCGGGAGCGGACACCCCGAGCCCCAACCACACGTCCCGCTCGGGGCTCAGCGACTGCAACGTCGCTGCGGTCATCGCCGCGAGGGGAGGGGTGCGGATCTGGATCGGGACGATCCCCGTCGCGAGGTCGAGCCCCGGTGCGACAGCTGCGACGGCTCCCAAGAGGCTGAATGCATCTGTTCCGGTGGCCTCGACGGTCCACAGCGAGCTGTATCCCTGGCTCTCTGCCAGTTGTGCGATGTCCATCACCGCACGGGGGCCCAGCACTCCGAGGCTCCCGAATGTCACGCCGAGCGGGGTGGTCGAGTCGATCATGTCGGGCAAGGTAGCCGCCAGGTCGCAGGAGCGATGGCGTTCAGCTCACAGGACGGTCACGATCGACCGATGGGACCCAACGCCGGAACCTCCGGCGGGTGTGCAGCGGTCGGACGAAACGTCACGCGATCGGTCGGATTCTGCTCTCCGGAGCGAAATCAGGCACGATAGGCTAACGCCACGGAATTCCAGGGCTGTCCGGAGTCGTGATGGAGGCGATGATGACCGAAACGCAGGATCCGCAGATCATCTCCGAAGCGCTCGATGTGATCGACGGGGCGCTCAACGACTTCCTCCACCGCGAGTTGGTGTCCAGCAACGAGATCACCGACATCCTCCTCGTCGTGCGCACCCTTCTCCGCAAGGGCGAGGGCACCGACGAGGCCGTTCCCGCTCAGGCCTGAGCGCCGTCCAGGAGCGGCGGGTTCCCGGTCAGCTCCTCGAGCGCGCTCGCGAGCGCATCCCGGAACCCCGGCGGATCGGTGATGGCTGTCGGATCGACGTGGACGCCGATATCAGCGCGGTCGGCGTAGCTCATCAGCGTGACGTTGGCTGCGGTGCCGGCCACGGGCCCGATCGGGACATTGTGGCGCACAGCGGCACCGCCCACCCACAGCGGCACCGGCGCTGAACGCAGGTTGCTCGTCGCGATGTCGATGCGGCCGGCTTGGCGGCGAGCGAGCGCAGAGAGCGCGGTCGCGGGGACGAACCTCGCCGGTCCCGCGAGAGCGGCCTGAAGGTCGGACCTCTGCGAGCCGCGGGACTTGGACTCCTCGGTTCGCCCCGCGATGAGCGCAAAACGATCCTCCACGGTGAGGCCCGCACCCGGGAGTTCGATGGCACTCGGGGTGAAAGCGTTCCCGACGCCGGTGTCGGCGTCGCGGTTCGACATGATGAAAGAGGTGTGGAGGCGCTCGAGGGTCGCTCCCTCGGCGGAATGGCAGGCGTCTGCGGCCATGCTCACGGCAGTGAGCAGCACGTCGTTGAGCGTGCCGCCGCGACGCCGCGCTGCATCGAGCGACGGCTCCAGCGCGATCCCGATGTGGGAAAGGCTCCGTCGCCTGCTGCGCTCCGCCCACAGATCCGCGGCGCCCGGACCGACCGGTAGATCGTCGGTCAGCCGCCGCAACGTTTCGATCGCGGAGGTGGCCTGATCCCCGACTCGCTGTGGGTCCGCCACATACATCGCGGCCTCGCCGGCCAGTGAGCGCCACCTGGAGAGGTGTCGGCCCGCTGTGTCGCGAACGGCCTGTGCGAGGGCATCGAGGGGTTGAGGCGGCCTCTCCTCGTCGATCGTCTGCGTCAGCTCGGCGGCGAGCTCGTCGACGCTGGCGACGGGTTGACGCCCGTCGTCGAGATCGAGGTACTCGAGGGCGACTTGTACGCCTCCTTCGCCGTCGGTCACCGAGTGATGGAACTTGGTGAGGACAGCTCCGTCCCCGCCGGGGAGGTCGATGATGTGGAACTGCCAGAGGGGGCGGCTGCGATCGAGCGGATCGGCGACGAGCCGGGCACCGAAATCGAGCAGGTCCTGTGTCGTGGAGCCCTCGGGAAGCGCAGAATGCCGCACGTGGTGGGAGAGCTCGAACTCCGGGTCCGTCTCCCAGGCCGGGTTGTCGCCCGGCCGCTCGACGAGCCGCTTCCGAAGGCGTGGGACACGGAGGACCGCTCGCACGAGACGAGCCGTGAGGTAGTCGACGTCCACCCGACCGTCCACGCGGCTGAGCGCTCCGAACGAGCTGCGGAACCACGGATCCGATTCGAGGCGCCACATCAGCGCCTCGGTGTCGCTCAGCCGCTCGCCGGTCACGGCGAAAGCGTAGGTGTCACGACAGGAAGCGTCGGAAGACCCGGCCGAGGAGAGCCCCAGTGAGGGCGCCTCCCGTGACGTCGGACGCGTGGTGGAGCCGGACATGGATCCGCGAGGTCGCCACCGTTGCGGCGATCCCGCGGACGACGAGAGGCACCCGGCTCGTGGGCGCGAGCATCGCGGCCGCGCAGAACGCGGCCGATGCGTGACCGGAGGGGAAGCTCGACGTGATCGGCTGACGGAGATGGAGCTCGGAGTCGTTGTCGGCCGCCGTAGAGGGTCGGCCCCGTCCGAACAGACGCTTGATCCCCTGGTTGACGATCAGTGACTCGAGTCCGATC
>CAYUBX010000131.1:0-7533 GCA_964443165.1 uncultured Acidimicrobiales bacterium | reverse complement strand
CCCTCACCGAAGAGATCGACGTCGTCGAGCCGCACCGGGCAAGCCATCGCGCTGAGCTCGTGATTCACGTGCTTCGGGTACGACCCCATACTGCGACCTCCCCGGCCCGCTGATTCTCAGGGCCGCTCGAGCTCCCGGCTTATCAGATCGAGTCGCGGGCAACGGCCGTACCTCCGCGTTCGTCGGTGGACCGGATATCGCGCTCGAGGATCTCGGCCGGCACATCTCGCGTGGTGCCGGCGGTCGGGCTGGGCTCGGGCGACCCCTGTCGTTCTCGCCGCAGAAATGGTTGCCATAGCAACCAGAAAAGCGGCGGGTACGCGACGGGGTTCCCAGTTGGCCTTCGCCGTCGATGTCCACGAAGAGCCGCTCGCCGTTCACCTCGATCCGCATCTTGGGCCTCCTCCGTGACGGGTCGTGGTGCGGCCTCGAGGTTGGGAAGCGCCGTTCAGCGACGACGTTCGATCGTCCCGCCTCGCGCGTCCATCTCGAAACGCAGGCCCTCGATCGGCGGTTTGGAGTGGATCCAGGTCACCCCGCGACGTGCGGCGGATCCCAGGCGCGGAAGCACCGTCGACTCGACGACCTCACCGATGTTCTCGACCGAATAGACGACGACCGCGTCGGTGTCACCCCAACCGAGCTCGAGCGCAGTCAGGCGCGCCTCTATCTCGTCGAGCACCGCAGTGGCCCGCTCTGCCCCGGAGTGCAACCAGTCGAGGTCTCCGCCCACGATCGCTTCGGGCGGAGATCGGACTGATCCGCGAGGTCGCCAGCGCCGGCGATCACGAACGATGCTCGATCGGTCTCGGCCGTCGGCACCGCGTTGCGCGGCATCGTGAACGAGAACGCGAACAGCTCGGTCTCAGACGTCGCCTCGCCAGCTACCGCAACCGGCGCGACATTGGTGCGAGCGACGGGGTTCACCCCACCGTCGAGCAGGATGCCGCGCCGATCGAGCTCGCCCCGGTAGTCGTCGTTGAACGACCCGAACCCGTCGAAGGAGTGAGGCTGTGGGCAGCGAAGCTCAACCGCACAGAGCGCCTGCGAGGGACGCCCGGCCTCAGCCAGCACCGAATCGACCAGCATCAGGCCGTCGAGCCAATGCGTGCGGGCGGCGACCGCGGTACGCACGATCACGTGATCGCCATCAGCGCGGACACCGGCCGAATAGGGCGGGATGTCCGGCACGTAGCTATAGGCACCCGCCGGGTTCACCACAGGCTGCATCGACCCAAGCTGCAGATCCTCGGATCGACCGTGCCGTGGCGCCACCCCTCGCTCGACCGGTCAGCCGCGGTAACGACGACTGACCAGGTTGTTACCGATGCGCGAAGGCCGCCCGGTCATGCCGGGATGAGCGCGGTTGGCCAACGAGAACCAGGCCCTGCTCGAGCGCTGCAGCCGACGCCCACGCCGCAGCAGGCCCGTAGCTCGCCGAGAAGGGCCTGGGGCTCTGCGGATGAAGGTCGGTTCCGCGTTGCCCGTGCCGGTTCAGGGTTGGAGAGGCGTGGTCACAGGGTTGGGTCGCTGGACTTGAGCCCCAGCAGGAGGCGTCCGGCTTCTGCGTAGATCCGTGTGTGGACGACCCGGTGCTGGCAGGCAGTGGTGATGTCGCGGTCGAGTCGGTCCAGGGTGCCGTTGCGGATGATGGCGGTGGTTGCCGCGATGTCGTACATCTCGCGCGCGACCGTGCGGGCCACTTCATGGGACCAGGACATCGCTGTGCGGTGCATGCCCCGTTGACGGGCGCTGGGGCGCTGGCCCGCCACCAGCGCCGAGAACAGATCGCCGACCGCTTCGTAGCAGAGGGCTCGTGCGCCGCCCAGCTGGGCCTCCGCGCGAGACACGGCCTCCTGGACCTGGACCGTGTCTCGTAGCAGTGGCGGTTCACGAGGTCCGGAGGCCGGCACCCCCTTCTCGGCGGCCAACTCGACCACCTCGTCGATGGCTCGTCGGGCGATCCCCAACGGCACCCCGTCGTGGGGCGCCAGGAACAGCGGTGCGAAGCCGAACAGCGGCTCAGGCCGGGAGGGTCCGCCGGCGGGGTTGTAGCTGTCGGCTTCTGGTACGAACACCTCGTCGAGGATGTAGTCGCTGCTCCCGGTGGCCCGCAGACCGCCGGTGTCCCAGTTGTCGACCACCTGCACCTTGGACGGCTCGACGATCGCCATCCGCGTCTCCGGACGGCCTCGCTCGTCGCGGGCATGCTCACCGTTCTCGCTCACCAGGCAGCCGGCCAGCACCATGGTCGCGTGGGTGATGCCGCTGCCGAAACGGAACCGCCCCGACACCACATAGCCCCCATCGACCCTCTCCGCCCGGCCGGTGGGTTGGAGCTGTCCGGCCAGGCAGGCGTCAGCTGGACCGAACCACCGGCGGGCGCTGTCGGGCGGCAGGAACCCGCACGTGTAACTGCTGGCGCTGGCGATCATTGCGCACCAGCCCAGGGATCCGTCGACCCGCGAGAACTCCTCGACCAACTCGATCTGGTCCATCGGGTCGAGCTCGGGGCCACCCAGCTCCGAGGGCACCGCTGCCCGGGTGATCCCCGACGCTCGCAACGCATCGACCGCCTCGGGGATCAGGCGACATTCCTCATCCATCCGATCCCGGGCCGAGGCCACCAGCGGCTCGACAGCGCGCGCGATGGCAAGACGTTCGGCGAGTTCCACCTTGCCCCTCCCCCTCTGCTCGACAGCATCCTACGCACTCACCCCGCACCCACTCGGTGGCGGATGTGCGATCTATGTTGAGACTGTCTGGAGGCGCGAGCGAGCGTTCGATCGTCGAGGGGGACCCGTGGCTGTTGCGTTCCAAGCGGCGAGCGCGGCGGTGAGCGCGGCGATTGAGATCCAGGATCGGCTCGCATGCCGAAGTCGCGTGAGATCCGGCGGATCGTCGCGCCAGCCAGGTAGGCGTCGACGAGTTGCCGGGCTGTGGTGGGGGAGAGGCCTCGATGACGCGCGGCAGGTGGCGACTCCGTGCCATGTGGTGGACGTGGAGTGTCATCCGGGCTCGGAACCCTCAGCCCATGGTTCGAAAGTTGTCCACTAAGGACCACCACCAAACCACCGGCTCAGAGGCGGTTTCCACCCCACCAAGGTGCGCCTCGGGTGCTCGGCGCGCTGATCGTCGCAATAGGGCAATACGTAGGTCAGCCGTATGACGTCATGAGTTCCTCGGACAGCGGCGCGGCCGGACGCGCTCGGCGTGCCTTCCTAGAGGGCCTCCCCCTCTGTTGGGAGGCATCGGCAGCGTCACTCGCCGCCGACCGTCTCGAGGGGCAGTCCATGGGCGAGAACGCCATTGTTGAAGACCGCCCGAATGTCGGCCGCGGTGGCTCGATTCACGAGCGCAGGGACCGGATCGGTGACCGGAGCAAGGTTGTTGGTTGTGGAGTCGACCAGCACGAAGTCGGCCCGCTTGCCGACTTCGATCGACCCGCGCTCGTGTTCGACCCCGAGGTTCCTGGCCGGGTTCACCGTGATCATCTTGAGCATCTCGGTTGCCGTCGGGAACGACGGATCCCCTCGGAGAGCGCGTATGGCCCGCGACGCGAATTGGATCTCTGCGAGCGGGTCGGGTGCGGACAGGATCACATTGTCGGTACCGATTGCTACGGTCATCCCGGCTTCGAGCATCAAGTCGAAGCGAGGGATCCCGAGTCCGATGACCGCGTGATTGCGGGGGCAGCAGACGGCTGGGATGCCCGCCTCGGCGAGTCGATCCATCTCCTCGGCGGTGGCGAAGGTGAGGTGCACGGCGAAATCGGGCTGCAGGTAGTCGGCCACCCGGTGGACATCGCTTTGCCCCGTCCGCTCGATCGATGTCTCGCGGTAGGGCGGCGACTCGGCAACGTGAAGCGCCAAAAGCCCACCTGCAGAGCGCACATGGGCCGCGACCTGTACCAAAGCCTCGTCGGTGAGATCGTTGGCGCTAATGAGCGCGAAACCAGCTCCCTCCTCGACGATGCCCGATATCTCGGAGAGAGCCTCGACGGGCAGAGCACCACGGTTGGCGGCCAGCGCTTCGGGTGGCTGCGGCGGGTACGAGCCGAAGCGGCCGAGGGTCAAGGGCTGTATCGGCCGGTCCGCGGCCAACCGTTCGAGCAGTTCGACGCCCGAGCGGCCTCCTTCCCGAAAATCGACGAACACCGACGTCCCACAGGCAACCATCTGATCAAGGGTCCGACGGAGTTGGCTCTCGACGACCTCGGGGCGAGCTGTCGCGAGGGCCTGATGTCGGAGCCCATCGGGGGGCATGAAGACGTCCCAGTACGGCATCCCGAACCCCGCCTCCTTTAAGAACCCGTCGATGACGTGGGTGTGGGCGTTCAGGAACGCGGGGCAGATGATCATGCCCGAGGCGTCAAGCTGAATGACATCGGAATGATCGAATGGGTCCTCACCCAGGGCAGAGACGCGGCCATCTCCCCCCACCTCGACCCAACTGTCGTAGCTCGCGATGAGGTCGGGCCCATGCAGGACGGTTGCGCCGGTCAGCACGAACCCGGCCATCGCTACGCAACGCTCCATGGAGCCACCGGATGGTGCACACCCCTCCTGGCTGGAGTGGTTCTCTTCATCCCCATACGTCTAGCGCGCAATGCCAGAGGATGCCCGAGAGGCGTCGCCGAGGTCGGCTGTCGTCGACGAGTGCGTCGCGCCCCTCCCATCCACTCGGTAACGGCGCGGCAAGACCCCCGCCTCGGTCACCCGGTACTTCCGGTTCTCGGGCAACGCGTGTTCACCCGTCGAGCGGTTGCACGCCACCGCCGGGCCGGTCTTGCCCGCCGTACCGGTGATCGCGACCAGCGACGTACTCAGCCGAAACCGCGGAGGGGGAGGTTGGGGCGCTGGAGCCAGTTGTCCTCGAGGTAGTCGGCGGTCCCGTCGATGAGGTGGGCGGTGTACGCATGCCGCGAGGTGGACGACCGGTTGGGCTCGCTGTAGTGCGGGAGCCGACCATCGAGCACGACGAGCGTGCCGGCAGGCACCTCCAGGGGAACGAAGCCCTCGGTCGGATACGTATCGGCACCGAGCTGCTCGTACGTCGTGCCCTGATCCTCGACCACGCGGAAGCGCTCGGGCGGAGCGAGCCTGTGCCCGCGGGGAAGTACGCGCAGGCAGCCGTTCTCAATGGATGCGTCCTCGATCGCGAACCAGAATCCGATCACGCTGGCCGGCTCGGTCCAGAGGTAGGTGTGGTCGCAGTGCGGTGCAACCTCACCACCGATCTCGGGCTGCTTGAAGATGTACATCGACTGCAGGACGAGCGGGTCGGCGAGCCCGACGTCGGATGCCACGCCGGCGAGCTCGTCGGTACGACTGAACCGGTCGAACACAGGGTCGAGGTCGTGCATGGCGTGTCCGAGCTTGTTGATCGACCGCTCGAGCGGCCGACGGAGCTCGCCGTCCTCGCCGAACGCGTCCTCCTCGAAAAACACGCGCACGTCCTCGCCCGACGTCAGGAAGTACTCGTCGGAGTCGCGGAGCTGTCCCTGCGTGGACTGCTCTCGCACCGGTCCCTCGGGCACAAGCTCGGCGACAAGTTCCAGCGCACGCGTGCGCAGGCGGGCGCACTGCACCGGATCGACGAAGTCCTCCAGCACGAGGTAGCCCTCACGGTCAAAACGGTTGCGCTGGCGCCCGTCGAGCATGGCCCCCGACCTCCCGCGCCAAGCCTCCCACAATCCGGTGGCTGGCCGCCGCGGAGGATCAGGCATCTAGGGCAACGGCGGGGCACCTCGCGCATCGGGGGCTCCGGGCGCCTGAGCACGACGTTCCAGACCTGGCGCGGGTCGTTCTCCCCGGGCGGGACCGACCGGCGTCCGTCAGCTCGCCGACTGGGGTGCGGACGTATTCGGCCACAGCCGCAAAGTTAGAATCGCTTCATGATCCGCACGTCTACGGACGGGTCCGTGACGACGCTGTTGCTCGACGCTCCCGAGCGGAAGAACGCGTTCGACGAGGACATGCTGCGCAAGCTGAGCGACGCTCTGGTCGCCGCCGACGCCGACCCGGGATGTCGATGCATCGTGGTGACCGGCGCCGAGCACACCTTCTGCACGGGCCGCAGCCTCAGCGAATCACCGGACCGTCAGGTCGACGCCGTCTTGGACCGTGAGGGGCTGTGGGAGGGCATCTTCCAGACGCTTCACCGGGCGTCGACCCCTTCGGTCGCGGTCGTCGAGGGATATGCGGTCGCCGGTGGATTCACCCTCGCCATGGGGTGCGACTTCGTTATCGCCGAGGCATCGGCGACCTTCGGGGCATTCGAGATGCGGAACGGGTTCCCGGCCGCACTGTGCACACCGCTGCTGGCGAAGCTCGTGCCTCCCCGCCTGGCCCTCGAGTGGGGGATGCTCGGGCAGCCGATTCCGGCCCGCAGACTGTACGAGGCAGGGCTGGTGAACCGCATCGCCGAAGGGCCCGACGCTCTGGCCGCCGCGGTCGACGGATTCACAGCGCAGATCGCGAACCTCGAGCCCGAGGCGGTGGCGATGACCCTGGAGCTTCACCGGGCGGCGTGCAACATGCCCCGCGCTGATGCCCTGGCGATGGGCAAGCAGCAGAACTCTCTCATCGCTACATCAGGGATGCTCGATCGCGCGATGGAGCGCTTCGCCGCCAGCCGGGCGCAGTAGACACCCCGCCACGAGCAGCGCGAGGCTTCTGCCCCGGGGCGGTACGGTGCGGTTGATGAAGGTCGATGCGAACCTGTTGCTGGGTCTCGCAGATGTCGCGGACAAGGTCGGTGAGGTCGAGGCCGCAGGCTATTCGGGTGTGTGGACCGCCGAGATGGCACACGATCCGTTTCTGCCGCTGCTGCTTGCTGCTCAGAACAGCAGCGAGATCGATGTCGGTACGTCGATCGCAGTGGCATTTGCGCGGAATCCGATGACGGTCGCGACTACGGCGTGGGATCTGCAGGCCTTTTCGCAGGGGCGTTTCGTGTTGGGCCTCGGCAGCCAGATCCGGCCGCACATCACGAAGCGGTTCTCGATGGAGTGGTCGCAGCCTGTGGCGCGCATGCGGGAGTTCGTGCTGGCGGTGCGCGCGGTGTGGAACACCTGGCTTACCGGCGAGACGCTCGATTTTCGGGGTGACTTCTACACCCACACCGTGATGACGCCCTACTTCACGCCGGATACGGCCGATCTGGGCGGGTTCGGCGCACCTCGAGTGTTTCTCGCTGGCGTGGGGGAGAAGATGACGGAGGTCGCCGGTGAGGTCGCCGACGGGTTCATCTCGCATGGGTTCACGACCGAGAGGTACATGCGTGAGGTGACCATCCCCGCGCTTGAGCGGGGGCGGGCCACCACGGGTCACACGATGGAGGGCTTCGAGATCGGTGGTCCGATGTTCGTGGTCACCGGCAACTCCGACGAGGAAGTCGAGGCCGCAGCCGCCGCGACACGTCAGACGATCGCCTTCTATGCCTCGACGCCCTCCTACACCCCGGTGCTCGACCTCCATGGTTGGGGTGGCATCCACGAGGAGTTGAACGCGATGTCGAAACGAGGCCAGT
>CAYUBX010000130.1:0-7555 GCA_964443165.1 uncultured Acidimicrobiales bacterium | reverse complement strand
ACTTCCGGGAGCTGATCTCGGCCCGGCGGCGTCAGCCCGGCGACGACGTGATCTCGGCCCTTCTCGCCTCGGATCATCTCGGCAGGCCGCTCGACGACGAGGAAATGCTCGATATCTGCTACCTGCTCTTCGTGGCGGGGCTGGAGACGACGGCGGGCACCATCCGGGCCGCGCTGTGGTACTTGGCCCAGCACCCCGAGGAGCTGTCCCGGTTGGCGGCGGATCCGACGTTGATCCCCGCCGCGACCGAGGAGTTTCTGCGTGCGTTGTCGCCGGTTCAGGCCATGGCGCGCACCCTCAAGCAGGACACGGTCATCGGGGGCGTCGAGATGGAGGAGGGCGAGCGGGTCGTGCTGGCCTTCGGTGCGGCCAACCGCGACCCGGGTGTGTTCGACTGTCCGCACGACGTGGTGTTGGACCGGTCGCCCAACCCGCACACTGCGTTCGGGGTCGGAGCCCACCGGTGCCTCGGCAGCAACCTGGCCCGCCGCGAGGTGATCGTGGCGCTCGAGGAGTTCGTCGCCCGCTACCCCCGCCTCGACCTCGCCGAACCCACCGTCTGGCACGGCATCGGCCCCCTCCTACTCCGCCACCCAGCGTGATACAGGGTCTGACACCCGTCTGACACTTAGCTCGCGCGGGTGGTGAAGCTGCGACCGCTGGTGGTGGTGATTGTCCTACGGCGGGCTGCTGAGCAGGGGCAACCGGCAAGAAGGGCGAGCTAGGGGTCAGACACGGGTCTGACCCCTAGCTCGCGCGGTCAGTGGTAGGGGAGGTACTGGGCCTGTTCCCAGGGGGTGATGTCGTCGGCGGAGTCCCAGTCGGGGGTGGCGTCGGTGAACCGGCCCCACTCGTTCTCCTTGATGGCCACAAAGTTGTCGACCAAGTCCTGGCTGACCGCCTCCGCGAGAACCGGATCGGCCTGCAGGTGGGTGAGCGCCTCGGCGAGGTTGAGTGCGGAGGTGACCTCGGTGTTCCAGGTCTCGATCCCGTCGTTGGTCTCCGCGTCCGGGCACTCGAGCTGGTTGACCACCCCGAGTCGGGCAGCCTGGAGAACCGTGGCGACCGCCGTGTGAACGTTGCAGGACCCATCCGACAGCCGGCTCTCCAACCGCGTCGCCTGCCCGCGTGCGGGCGGAACGCGGCTACCGGTCATGCGATGGTCGTACCCCCAATTGGCCCGCCGCCCCGAAAAGGTCATCGGCTGGAGCCGTCGGTACGCGTTGACGGTCGGTGCACACAGTGCCGTCATCGCCTGGTGGTGGTTGCAGAGCCCGGCGAGGCACCCCTTGGCGAGGGCGGACAACCCGTCGTCGGCGCCCTCGTCACTCAGCTCATTCGCACCGTCGCCGTCGAGGAGGGAGAAGTTGACGTGCACGCCGTTGCCCTCGAAGTCCACGAAGGGTTTCCCGAGGAACGTCATGCGTAGCCCCTGCTCCATTGCGGCCTCGCGCGCGAGCACCCGGAAGAGGAAGGCGTCGTCTGCCGCTTTGAGCGCGTCGGTATACCGGAGGGTCAGTTCGAACTGGCCCTGGTCGAATTCGCCGTTGATCGACTCGAGCGTGATGTCGCACCCGAGGGCCCGTCGGTTGATCTCGTCGATGAGGCCGGTGGGGTCTACGAAGCGACCGGTGCCGTACACGTAGGACTCCGGTGTGTCCCAAGGCTTCCATCCGCCCTGCCCGTCGGGCTCGAGCACGTAGGCCTCGAGCTCGATGCCCACCTTGGGGTGGTAGCCGAGCTCTTCCCAGTCGGCGATCGCCTTCCGTAGTGCGTATCGGGCCGAGTACCGGAACGGCTCGCCTCCCATGTGGAGGTCACAGACCGCGACGCCAGTGAGGTGGTCGTCCCATCCCTGCCGGAGGTCGGATGGCTCGAAGGTCGCGTGCATGTCCGGAAAGCCATCCAGAACCCCCGAGCCCGGCGTCGGTTCGAAGGAGCGGTCGTACCCGAGGCTGTACACCGCGGCGGCGTGACCCGCTCCCTCCGCGGCGTACTCGCTCGGCATGTACTTGCCGCGGGCGATGCCCAGGTGGTCAGGCCACAGCATGCGGACGCGTGCGAACTGATTCATCGATGTTCCCCTCGGGTGACTCGCAGAGACTATGTGCCCGGCTGTGGGCTGACGGACTGGACCGTATCGCCCTGCTGGCGGCCTACTGTGAGGTGATGAGTGCCAGCGAGGTTCCGGTCGAGATCGACACGGGGACTGGCTACGAGCTCCCCGAACCGTGGAGCGATCCCGATCTCGTCGAGGTGGAGCGCGGCACGCCCGCCGGCGAGCTGCTTCGCAGGTATTGGCACCCGTTCGCGATCGCGTCGGATGCGACGGGCATCCCGAAGAAGTGGCGGGTGCTGCGCGAGGACCTGATCCTCTTCCGGGATGGCCAGGGCCGGCCCGGCCTAGTCCACGACAGGTGCTGTCACCGCGGCACGACTCTCTACTACGGCAAGGTCGAGGACGACGGGATCCGCTGCTGCTACCACGGGTGGCTCTTCGACGTCGAGGGGCGTGTCCTTTACATGCCGTGCGAGGTCGAGGGCGGCCGCTACAACGACCGGTACCGGCAGCCGTGGTACCCGGTCGTCGACTATCACGGCATGTTGTTCACCTACATGGGGCCGCCGGACCGCAAGCCGGTATTCCCCACCTACGACGTCTTCGACGAGGTGCCAGACGGCTGGGAGATCGTGGCCGACGACAACAACATCGGCCTCCATGGCGACCCGACACCCTGCAACTGGTTCCAGACGCACGAGAACGTCATGGACCCCTTCCACGTCTTCGTGCTTCACGCCGGGTTCTCCGGCAACCAGTTCGTGGCCGAGATGGCATCGATGCCCGAGGTCAGCTGGGAGTTCACCGATGTCGGCGTGAAGTCACATCAGGACCGGGTGCTCGACGATGGGCGCTTCTTCCATCGGGTCACCGAGGTGGTGATGCCCAACGTGCGGATCGTGGCCAGCCCCTTCGTCGAATTCGAAGGGCAGGCCACGTCGGTGGCGTGGACGCTGCCCATCTCGCGGACCGAGACGAAGATCTTCACCCTGATGAAGCGACCCGCTGGCCCGCCGCAGCGTCGGGCGACGTATGGCGGCAAACGCTGGGAGGAGCTCACCGAAGACGAGCACCAGCAGATGCCGGGGGACTACGAGGCGCAGGTGGGCCAAGGGGCCGTGACACGCCACTCCGAGGAACAGCTCTCCGGTTCGGATCGCGGGGTCACGATGTTTCGCCACGTCTGGAAGGGTGGCCTGTCCGCCGTGGCCGCCGGCGAGGATCCGGTGTTCGTGGTGCGACGGCTGGGTGAGCACCACTACTCGGTGCGAGCGGGCAACTACATCGGTGAGCGCGACGAGGTGATCACGCTCGGCTGACCTGGTCGGCCCGACGGGTGATCCCGCCCCGCCGACGGCGACTCAGTCGCGCGGGTACAGCACGAGCTGGGTGCATCGGAACACGGCGAGGGTTCGACCCGTGTCGGTCGCTGTCACCTCGGCGTCCCAGACCTGTGTGGTGCGACCGCCATGGGTCAACGTGGCGGTGGCGGTGATCCCGCCGCGCTCGATCGTGGCGAGGTGGTTCGACTTGAGTTCGACGGTGGTGAAACCGGTCGCCGCCTCGGGAAGCGATGCGAGGGCGCCGAAGCCCGCTGCGGTGTCGGCCAGGGTGACGAGGGCGGCTGCGTGGAGGAATCCGTTGGCTGCGTGGTGCCGCTCGTCGACGGTTCCGTGGAAGACGGCTTGCCCGTGTTCGAGGACTTCGACTCGGGGCGACAGCCCGGAGGGGTAGCCGCCGTCGACCTGCTCGATGAGCGCTTCGATGTCGACGGGCTCGGTCACGTCAGAGGTCGTACTTGGCGGACACCCGGTTGCAGTGCGCCCAGCCGAACAGAGATGCCACCCGCCTGGGGACGCTGCGGATGTCGCACCCGCAGTCCCCGAGCACGCTGTAGAGGAAGAGTTCCCAGTCCCAGGAAGAGAACTTCGCTTCGCGATGTGGCGGGCGGGCCGGCGTGGAAGTACGCCGCCTGCCGATCCGCGTCCGCCGCCTCGTGCGTCGCGGTGGTCATCGCTCAGGCCTCTCCCGCATTGCCGATGACGACTCGGAGCAGCTGGCTGAGGGTCGCCTTCTCCCGGTTGGTCAGCCGCACGGTCATCTTGGCCTCGAAGTCGTTGAAGTGGGGGAAGATCTGCTCGATGACCTGCGTGCCGGCGGGAGTCAGCGCGACCGTGACCCGACGCTTGTCGTGATCGAGCCGGCGTCGTTTGACGAGCTCCTGCTTCTCGAGCGTGGAGACCATGCCGGTGAGGGTGCCCTTCGCGAGATCGCACTCTGCGGCGAGTTTCGAGGTCTCCATCTCATCCCACACCCACAGCACGTACAGGATCGCGAACCCGCCCCACGACAGGCCCTGCTCGGCGAGAACCGTGCGCTCTGCGACCCGCCGAACTCCGGCGGCCGCCCGGTAGATGTTGGCGATCGCCTGCATCGACTCGAAGTCGAGCGGGCTGTCGCCGAGCTTTCGCTGGATGTCCTGCTCGGCGCGGAGGAGTCCTGACTCGCCGAGGGGAGGGGGCGTTGGATCGTCGCTCATCGTCGCCCGAGAGCGTAGTGGTCAGGCGAGTACTGCTTCGGGGCCGAGGAGGACCCGCAACTCACCGGCGAGCCCGTTGGACGGATCGACGCGGTAGGTGTTGGGAAGACGCACGACCTGGCGGTCGAGGTGCAGGAAGACCTCGGCGTCACCCGGGTGGTTGGAGAGCAGACCCTTGAGCTCGGAGACCATCACATCGTTCACCATGTGCGTCGACAGAGACAGCCGCAGGGGAGCGGTGCCGGCGGTGACCTCGTGGCGGGCCATCTGGTTCGCGAGGAACTTGGGCTCGTCGTCCCGGGAGTCGAGCCGACCCACGACGGTGACCACCACGTCGTCGTCGAGCTTGTGCCCGTGCTCGGTCATCGTCCGCGGGAACACCATCACCTCGATCGAACTCTGCAGATCCTCGAGGGTGAACACGGCCATGAGGTCGCCGTTACGGGTGTACTTGCGCTGCAGGGCGGTGACGACGCCGCCGATGCAGACCATCGGGTCCCGGCCGTCATCCGTTGGAGGTTGGTTGGCGACGTCGGAGATCGAGCAGTCCGTTGCCCGCCGTAGCGACGCCTCTGCACCCATGAGCGGATGGCTCGACACGTAGAGCCCGAGCATCTCCTTCTCCCAGGCGAGCATGGTGCGCTCGTCCACCTCGTCGGTGGGGATCTGCACCTTCTCGGTGAACGTGTCGTCGGAGTCCTGCAGCTCACCGAAGAGCGTCTGGATCCCCTGGTCGGCCTCGCGCCGGCGGGCGATCACCTGATCGATGATCTGATCGGACACCATCAACAGGCCCTGGCGGGTGTGGCCGCACGACTCGAACGCCCCGGCCTTCACGAGCGCCTCGATGGAGCGCTTGTTGAGGATGTCGGTGGGGACCCGCTCGCAGAAGTCGTAGAAGTCGGTAAACGGACCGCTCTCCTCGCGCTCGGCGACGATGGGTGCGACGACACCCTCGCCCACATTGCGAACCGCCGAGAGGCCGAACGGGATCTTGCCGTCCTTGGAGGAGAAGTCGACCTCGGATCGATTGATGTCTGGCACCTCGACCGTGATGCCAGCCTGGCGGTACACGCCCGCCTTGTCGAGGTTGTGCTTCACCCCGGTGAGAACGGCGGCCATGAACTCCACGCGGTGGTTCGCCTTGAGGTAGGCGGTCTGGTAGCTCACCAGCCCGTACCCGAAGGCGTGGCTCTTGTTGAACGCGTAGTCGGCGAAGGGCTCGATGATGTCGAAGAGCTGGGTGCCGAGCTCGTCGCCGTATCCGCTGGCGGCGGTTCCCTCGACGAACTTGACCCGGTGCTGGGCGATGAGCTCGCGCTTCTTCTTGCCGCAGGCCTTCCGGAGGTCGTCGGCCTCGGCGAGCGTGTAGCCGGCGATCTGCTGGGCGACGCGCATCATCGCCTCCTGGTAGATCATCAGCCCATAGGTGTCGCCGAGAGTCGCCTCGAGGTCGGGGTGGAGCAGCTCGATCGGCTTCCGCCCGTTCTTTCGATCGGCGTAGTCGTTGTGCATGTTCGCCGCCATCGGCCCCGGCCGATACAGGGCGACGAGCGCGCAGACGTCGTCGAACTCGGTAGGTGCGAGCGACCGCATGAGTGCGCGCATCGGGCTCGACTCCAGCTGGAACACGCCCATCGAGTCGCCGGCCCGCAGCAGGTCGTAGGTGGGTTCGTCGTCGAGCGGGACGTGGTCGATGTCGATGTCGATGCCCTGGGTTTCGCGGATCAGGCGCAGCGACTCGTCGATGATCGACAGCGTGCGCAGACCGAGGAAGTCCATCTTGAGGAGCCCCAGCTCCTCCATGCCGTTCATCTCGTACTGGGTGACGACCGGTGCGTCCTCTGGGTCGACGCCCGACTCCGGTTTCCGCTGGATCGGTAGGTACTCGGTGAGCGGTTCGTTGGTGATGACCACGGCCGCGGCGTGAATGGAGTCCTGACGGCGAAGTCCCTCGAGGCCCTTGGCGACGTCGATCACCCTCTGTACGTCGGGATCGGTCTCGTACATCGACCGCAGCTCGCCGGCCGCCTTGTACCCGTCCTCGAACTTCTCGTGCGGCTCCATGCACGCGTAGAGCGGCGTGTCGCGGCCCATGACGAGCGGCGGCATCGCCTTCGCGACCTTGTCGCCGACTGCGTACGGGTAGCCGAGCACCCGGGCCGCGTCGCGCACGGCGGCCCGCGCCTTGATCGTGGAGAACGTGATGATCTGCGCGGTGTGCTCGCGGCCGTACATCTCGGCCGTGTAGCGGATCATCTCGTCCCGGTAGCGATCGTCGAAGTCCATGTCGATGTCGGGCATGGAGATGCGGCTCGGGTTGAGGAAGCGCTCGAACAGCAGGTCGTACTTGATCGGATCGAGATCGGTGATCCAGAGCGTGTAGGCCACGGCGCACCCTGCGGCGCTGCCGCGGCCCGGACCGACGCGGATGCCGTTCTCCCGGGCGTGGCGGATGAGATCCCAGGTGATGAGGAAGTAGGCGGAGAACCCCATGTCGGAGATCACCTTCAGCTCGTATCCGAGCCGGTCCACCACCTCGTCGGGAAGGACGGCGCCCCACCTCTTCTTCGCCCCTTCGAACGTGAGGTGGCGCAGGTAGTCGTCGTCGTTGTCGAACTCCGGCGGCAGCGGGAAGCGCGGGAGCTGCGGTGTGCCGAACTCGATCGTCACGTCGGCGCGCTCGGCGATCCACAGCGTGTTGTCGCACGCGCTGGGAAGTTCTTCGAACAGGCCTCGCATCTCGCGGCTGGTCTTGAGGTAGTGCTGATCGCCGTGGAACTTGAAGCGATCGGGGTCGCTCATCAGCGAGCCGGTCTGGACGCACAGCAGAGCGTCATGGCTTACCGCGTCGTGCTGATGGGTGTAGTGGAGGTCGTTGGTGGCGAGCAGCGGAGCGCCGATGGTGTTGGCGATCTCGAGCAGCTGCGGGTTGCATTGATGCTGCTCGGGGATCT
>CAYUBX010000129.1:0-7567 GCA_964443165.1 uncultured Acidimicrobiales bacterium | reverse complement strand
CCTCGAAAAGCCGGCGACCACCGAATTCATGGAGCGGCTCAAGCCGCTTCTCGACACGCTTCTGCCGAGCTACGTCAACGAGGGGAAGGCCTACCTCACCATCGCGATGGGGTGCACGGGCGGGCGTCACCGCAGCGTCGCGCTCGCCGAGGAAGTCAGCGGGCTGCTGCGTGCACGCGGCCACGAAATCCGCACCCGCCATCGCGACATCGACAGGTGACACAAGCGTTCGGGACATGGCCCCCACGGTCGACCTGATCGGGTAGAAACAGTCTGCAACAACTTCCCGAAGAAGGGATTCCCCCCATGACCGTGCGTGTCGGGATCAATGGTTTCGGTCGGATCGGCCGCAACTTCTTCCGAGCCGCCAAGCAGCAGGGCGCTGACATCGACTTCGTCGCCGTCAACGACCTCGGCGATCAGGCCACCATGGCCCACCTGCTCAAGTACGACTCCGTGCTCGGCAACCTCCCGAACGACATCTCCGCCGTCGACGGCGGGATCAGCGTCGACGGCGACGTGCTCAAGGTCCTCTCTGAGCGCAACCCGTCCGATCTGCCGTGGGGTGACCTCGGCGTCGACGTGGTGATCGAGTCCACCGGTATCTTCACCGCTCGCGACAAGGCCGCCATGCACCTCGAGGCCGGCGCCCCTCTCGTGATCGTCTCGGCACCGGCGAGCGGCGCCGACGCGACCTTCGTGGTCGGCGTGAACGACGGCGACTTCGACGCCGACGCGCACAAGGTGATCTCCAACGCGAGCTGCACCACCAACTGCTTCGTGCCGATGGTGCAGGTCCTCGACGATGCCTTCGGCGTCGAGAAGGGTCTGATGACCACCGTGCACGCCTACACGGGCGACCAGAGCATCGTGGATGGGCCGCACAGCGATCTGCGTCGTGCTCGCGCTGCTGCGGTCAACATCATCCCGACCTCCACCGGCGCCGCCCGCGCCACGGGGCTCGTGCTCGAGGCCATGCAAGGCAAGCTCGACGGCACGTCGCTGCGCGTCCCGATCCCCGACGGGTCGATCACCGACTTCACCGCCATCGTCAACGGAACGCCGTCGGTCGACGAGGTCAACGAGGCCTACCGCGCCGCGGCGGAGTCAGGCCCGCTCGCGGGAGTCCTCGACTACAGCGAGGATCCGCTCGTCAGCGCCGACATCGTCGGCAGCCCAGCGAGCTGCACGTTCGACGCAGGCCTCACCATGGTGCTCGACAACATGGTGAAGGTGCTCGGTTGGTACGACAACGAGTGGGGCTACTCCAACCGCCTCGTCGACCTCGTGCGCATCACCTGTGGGTGACGTTCCGCGGCTCGAAGACCTTGAGGAGGCTCTGGGTTCCCTGGAGGGTAAGCGCATCCTCGTCCGCTGCGACTTCAACGTCCCGCTGCGGGACGGACAGATCACCGACGACCTGCGTATCAAGGCCGCTCTCCCGACGATCAACTGGTTGACGGAGCGCGGCGCCCACGTGGTGACGTGCTCCCATCTCGGGCGCCCCACGGGCGAGCCGGATCCGGAGTTCTCGGTGGAACCGGTCCGGGCCCACTTGGCCGAGCTCGCCCCTGGTGTGGATCTGATGGAGAACCTGCGGTTCGACGCCGGTGAGACCTCCAACTCGCCCGAGTTCGTCGAGCAGCTGGTCAGCAACTTCGGAGACGGCGCGTTCGACGGGTACGTCAACGACGCGTTCGGTGCGAGCCACCGAGCCCATGCGTCCATCGTCGGGCCCCCGCAGACACTGCCGTCCGCAGCGGGCCGCCTCCTGGAGGCCGAGGTCGACGTGCTGGGTGGCATGCGCTCGTCGCCGCGCCGGCCGTTCCTCGCGATCCTGGGCGGCGCCAAGGTCAGCGACAAGCTCGGCGTGATCGAAGCCATGCTCGACGTCGTCGACAAGCTGATCATCGGCGGCGGAATGTGCTTCACCTTCTTCAAGGCTCTTGGTCATCCGATCGGCGACTCACTGTGCGAAGACGATCAGCTCGAGACCTGCGTGATGCTCATGGGCAAGGCGAAGGACAAGATCCTGCTGCCCTCCGACGTCACGGCGCTGAGCCCCGACGGCGAGCTGTTCGCCGACAGCGGAGAGGTGCGACAGATGGGTCGGAGCTTGCCGGACGGCTGGAAGGGCCTCGACATCGGACCAGGCAGCGCCGCGGAGTTCGACGACGTGATCCACGAGGCACGGACCGTGTTCTGGAACGGCCCAATGGGGCTGTTCGAGGACGCGCGCTTCCAGGGTGGGACGCGGGCGGTGGGGCAGTCGCTCGCCGATTCCAAGGCGTTCACGGTGGTCGGAGGAGGCGACAGCGCGGCGGCCGCCGCAGAGTTCGGCCTCGCTCCGTACATGGATCACATCAGCACAGGTGGCGGCGCAAGCCTCGAGCTGCTCGAGAACGGGGACCTGCCCGGTATCGCCGCCCTTCGAGGAGAGTTCTCATGAGTCGCATCCCGCTCATCTCGGGCAACTGGAAGATGAACCTCAACCACTTCGAGGCCATCCAGTTGCTCCAGAAGCTCAACTACGAGCTGGCATCGCACGACTTCGAAGCCGTCGAGGTGACAGTGCATCCGCCCTTCACCGACATCCGGTCGGTGCAGACGGTCATCGACGCCGATCGGATGAGCATCGGGCTCGGCGCGCAGAACTGCCACTTCGAGACGAGAGGTGCGTTCACGGGCGAGGTGAGTCCGGCGATGCTCGCCAAGATGGACGTGGCCTATGTGATCGTTGGGCACAGCGAACGGCGCGCGCTGTTCGGCGAGACCGACGCCATCGTGTCGGCCAAGGCTGCGGCCGTGTGCGCAAATGGCATGGTGCCGATCGTGTGCGTGGGCGAGACGCTTGAGGAGCGCGAGTCGGGGTCAGCCGAGTCGGTGGTGGAGTCGCAGGTGCGCGGCAGCCTGGCCGCTGTCTCCGGCGACCAGTGGGAGACGCTCGTCGTCGCCTACGAGCCCGTTTGGGCGATCGGTACAGGCCGTACAGCTTCGGCGGAGGACGCCCAATCCATGTGCGCGCAGGTCCGTCAGGTGATCGAGGACATGCAGTCGAGCGCCGGCGCGACCGTCCGGATCCAGTACGGCGGGTCGGTCAAGCCGTCCAACGCGACCGAGCTCATGGGCCAGCCCGACATCGACGGGGCTCTGGTCGGCGGCGCCTCGCTGGAGGCCGATTCCTTCGCCCGGATCGCGGGCTTCGGGGTGGCCGCGAACTGAAGATTTGTCCAACATTACGGGCTAATGACCGTGCTTGTGATGCGCCGCGGGTGGGGGTAGCGTCCCGCTACTTACCCATCGGTAACTAGACGCCCGGCGGTGACATGAGACTCACCGGCCCCCCGGGTCGCGAAAGGACAATCCAGTGACGAAGCGACGGCTCTTGCAGCTGCTCGCCGTACTGTTCGCCTTCTCGCTCGTCGCAGCAGCATGCGGTGACAGCGACGGCGATGACAGTGCTGGCGACGGCGAAGAACAGACGGACGACGGCAACCAGACGGCTGCCGAAGCCACCACCACCACCACCACCGAAGAGGTCGAGGCCCCGGTCGCGACCGAGCCCGCCGCCCCGGACGAGGAGGCAGGCGCCACCGGTGGCACCTTCATCTGGGCGCATGAGCAGGAGCCGCCGGACCTCCACCTGACCGACCCGAACAACAACCTCACGGTCACGGCCTGGCTGCGCCAGCCGATGCTCGAGGATCTGTACGGGATCTCGGCCGCGGTGACCTACTACCCGGAGCTTCTCGCCGACGAGGCGGACCTGGTCGACAACGGCGACGGCACCGTCACCGCCAACTACACCCTTCGTGACGGCCTGACCTGGTCGGATGGCGAGCCCCTGACGGCCAACGACGTGCTCTTCACGTGGGAGACCATCATGGAAGAGGGCGAGCCGGACGAAGAGGGAAACCCGACCTTCGTGCTGTCGTTCTCCGACCGCACCGGCTACAACACCATCACCGACTTCTCCGTCACCAGCGACACCGAGTTCTCCATCACCTGGAGCGCCTTCTTCGCTGGCTGGAAGGGACTGTTCACCAACGTCCTGCCGAGCCACGCCCTTCCGGGCGGCGCGGCCGAGGCCGACGAAGCCCTTCGCGACTGGACCAACGCGGCCGGCGACACCCTGCCGTCCTCTGGCCCGCTCGTGTTCGAGAGCTGGGAGCGCGAGGTCGCTCTGACCTTCAGCGTCAACGAGCTCTACCACGGCTCGGTGAGCCCCGACGCTCGCAACAGCGGCCTGCCGTTCGTGGACGAGGTCATCGTCCGCTTCGTGCCGGACACCGATGCGCAGATCAACGCCCTGAAGGCCGAGGAGGCCCACGCCATCACCGCGCAGCCGCAGACGGCCTTCGGTGATGAGGTCGCCACCGACGAGACCTTCCAGGTCGCCACCGCTCCGGGCCCGATCTTCGAGCACTGGGGCCTCAACCTGCTCAACGTGCACCTCTCAGATCCCCTCGTCCGCGAGGCGCTGGCCTACGCGCTCGACAAGGGCGCGGTCATGGAGTTCCTGTACACCCCGATCTTCGGCTCGGCTCTGCCGGCCAGCGGTCTGGGCAACACCTACTGGATGACCAACCAGCCGCAGTACGTGAACCACCAGGCCGAGTATGACGGCGCCAAGACCGACGCGGCGGCTGCCAAGCTCGCTGAGGCTGGCTACGCGCTCAACGGCGACGGCATCTACGAGCACCCCGAGCGCGGCCCCCTGAGCCTGCGGGTCGGCACCACCGGCGGCAACGCCCTGCGTGAGCTGCAGCAGCAGGTCATCCAGGCCCAGCTCAAGGACGCCGGCATCGACATCGTCATCGACAACGTGCCGGGCGCTGCCTACTTCGGCGAGAAGCCCTTCTCCGGTGAGGCACTCGCGGCCTCCGCAAGCGCTGGCGCCGAGGGCGACCCGACCATCTGGGACATCACCCAGTTCGCATGGGTCGGTGGTCCGTGGCCGGGCGGCCAGAGCGGTGCGTACAAGTACGACAGTGGCTTCATGCCCTACGGCTTCGTGAGCGATGACTTCATCGCCAAGTCCAACGAGTGTGACTCCACCGTCGACGACACGACGCGCGACGATTGCTATAACGAGCTGAACCGTTGGGTGACCACTCTGGAGATCGACGCAGAGAACGGCCTGTTCATGCTGCCGCTGACCCAGAAGCCCACGTTCTACGCGTACAACAAGGTGCTGCTGGTCGGCGCGGGCGCTTCGCCCGACGTCAACCACGGCGGCCCGCTCGCCAACGTGGTGGACTTCCAGCTCGCTGGCTGATCCCACCCCAGCCGGGTTGTCCCGGCTGACCCACGAGTGATGGACTGCGGGGAGGAGGTTCGCCTCCTCCCCGCATCCGCTCATGTGACCTGATCTGTCTGGGGAGTCTCCGGTGTTCGCGTACGCAGCACGACGATTGCTGGCCACCGTGCCGCTCTTCCTGCTCGCGACCCTCGCCGTGTTCTGGCTGGTCAACGAGGTGGGCGACCCACGTGACCGGCTGGCCACGTGCGCGACCTGCGATCAGTCGGCCTACGACGATCTGGTCGAGCTCTACAACCTCGAAGACCCCGTGCCCGTGCGGTGGGCCAACTGGCTCGGCGCCGCGGTGACGGGAGACATGGGCGAGGCCATCTCGCAGGGCAACGAACCCGTGATGGGCATCGTTCGTGAGAGGGCCAAGAACACCGCCCTCATCGCGGTCCCCGCGTTCCTGCTCACTGTCGTGGTCGCGCTCGGCATGTCCGTCTGGAGCGCGATCCGCCAATACCGGGCCTCCGACTATTTCATGACGGGCGTGTCGTTCATCGGCATCGCCATCCCCACGTTCGTCCTCGGTCTCGCGCTCCAGACGGTGATGCTCTGGAGCCTCAAGTACTGGGACCTCAACCCGTTCTATGTGGCGGGAATGAGCGACGACTCTCTCCTCGAGTTCTTCAGATCGTCGGCCATGCCGATCTTCACGCTCGCCTTCATCTCGATCGGCGCCGAGGCCCGATTCGGTCGGGCCGCCATGCTCGAGGTGATCGGTTCGGACCACATCCGAACCGCGCGAGCCAAGGGCCTCGCCGAACGCACCGTGATCATGAAGCACGCGCTGCGCAACGGCCTGGTCACCTTCGTCACCGTGTGGGCCCTCGACTTCGCCGCACTGGTGGGTGGTGCCCTCATCACCGAGACCGTCTTCAACTGGCCGGGGCTTGGGCGACTCCTCATCGGCTCGCTCTTCGCTCAGGACATCCATCTCGCGATGGCGGCCATCTTCTTCATCTCGGGCCTTGCCATCGTCTGCAATCTCCTCGCCGACCTTCTGTACGGCGTGATCGACCCCAGGATCCGGTTCGACTGATGACGGCCACCGAAACGCCACCAGAGCCCGTCGAGGGACCCGATGTCACCGAGGCCGAGGGCATCGGTGGGCAGTCGAAGAGCTTCGGACGGCAGACCCTCGAGAATTTCCTGCGGCACAAGCTGGCTCTGGCCGGTGTGATCACGTTCTGAGTGATCGTGATCTTGCAGAAGGCGAAGCTCCAATTCCGGCGGTACTGGCCGTCTCGGCAGTCAATCAGCATTTGATTGAGCGGAGGCTTCGAACCAGCAGTAGCCTGATTGTTGAGACGGGCGAAGCGCGCGAAGTCATGCATTTTGCGGTTCTTCTCGGTTACGGCGCATCGGCAATCAATCCCTACGTGGCCTTCGACAGCGTGGCCTACATGGCGATCCGCAAGCAGTTGTCAGAAGAAGTTGGGGTGGCGAAGGCTATTGAGAACTACGTGACGGCGGTGTGCAAGGGACTGCTGAAGACGATGTCGAAGAATGGCATCTCGACACTGCGTAGTTACCGAAGTTCACAGACATTCCAGATCATTGGCATCAGCAAGAGCGTGGTCGACAAGTACTTTGTCGGTACCGCATCGCAGATCGAGGGAATCGGTCTGGACGAAATCGCGGCTGAGACAAAAGCACGCTACGAGGCAGCCTACGGCCGTAAGCCCGGGGCTTCTTCGCTCCTGCCGCATGGTGGGCAGTATCAGTATTCCACGGATGGGGAGCGCCATCTGTGGAGTCCGGACTCCATTCGTCTGTTGCAGTGGGCCACTCGTACGAATGACAGCGATCTCTACAGACAGTATGCGGCTCTGATCAACAATCAGGAAAAGGAACTCAGTACGCTGCGCGGCATGTTCCGCTTTAAAGCATGTGAACCGATTCCAATCGATGAGGTCGAGCCGACGGCCGACATCGTCAAACGATTTGTAACGGGGGCCATGTCGTTCGGTTCGATCAGCCGCGAAGCGCACGAAACGCTGGCGATTGCCATGAACCGACTCGGGGGTATGAGCAATAGTGGCGAGGGCGGAGAAGATCCGGCTCGCTACGAGCCGCTGCCCAATGGGGATAGCCGCAGCAGTGCGATCAAACAGATTGCCAGTGGTCGGTTTGGTGTAACGGCGGAATATCTTGTCAATGCCCGCGATTTGCAGATTAAGATCTCGCAGGGGGCCAAGCCGGGCGAAGGCGGTCAGCTTCCGGGGCACAAGGTGAATGACGAGATTGGGCGTGTACGCC
>CAYUBX010000128.1:0-7574 GCA_964443165.1 uncultured Acidimicrobiales bacterium | reverse complement strand
CGTCTGCGGTGTCAGCAGTACCGCGGTCGGCGGTCGCCCAGAGAACGTCCGAGAAGTCGACGAGCTCCGCGATCCCGTCATCGGTCGCCACGAGATCAGCCAAGCCACCGGTGGTTCCGAGTCGGTAGAGGGTGTCATCGATGGCCCGCTCCGCCCTCAGGGCGACCACGTCGCCGTCGGGCCCGACGGCGTGCACCAGCGGGTACAGCCCGAGGAGGCGATCGATGAGGTCTTGGGGCAGCGTCCGGCCGTGGCGCCACAGGCAGTACGGGTTGAGCTCGACGATGAGCGTCGGCCGATGGTCAGCGATCACCCCTTCGGCACCGTCCAGGACGGCGAGCTCGAAGCCCTCGACATCGACTTTGATGACATCGACGCGATCGAGGGAGAGCGCCGCGACCTCGAGATCGATGGTCGTGACCTCGACGTCGATCGACGGCTCTCTGTCCGAGAGCATCCCCCACGCGGTGCCATTGGGGTCCTGGTGGAATCGCAGACGCTCGCGGGCCGCTCCGACCGCCTTGGCCACGACGCGCGCGTTGTCCAGCCCCTCCAAGGTGGCGACGAGACACTCCCGGGCCCGAGGCTCGGGCTCGAAACAGATCACCTCGCCATCGGGAACGAGGGACGCCACCGCCGAGCCGACCACGCCGATCGACGCGCCCACGTCGAGGACGACAGCGTCTGGCCGGCTCAGATTCGCCACCACGCCGACAGCCGTTTCGAAGATCGAGTCGCCGAGGCTCGCGAAGTAGAGGTCGCTCACGTCACCACACACCGTCGCTGGCACACCGGACACCATCACCGACTTCGTCTCGATCATGGCTCGACCACGAGTTCGGTCTCGACCGAGGCGGCGTCGAACCAGGCGACCTGCTCCGCCATCGGTGTGAACTGCACCTCGTATGTGCCGGGGCGGACAGAGGCATCCAACCGAATCGGCACCGTGACGACCTCCGACTCGCCACGCAGAAGGCCCGAGGAGAGAAAGCCCCGCCCCTCGGTGACGAGCTCGCCGTTCGCCCAGACGCGCACGCCGACGCGGAGTGCGCCGCGGATGGTCTTGAGCTGTCTCTCGTTGAACCACGGCACTGTGCCCGTGTTGGACACCTCCACCAGGGGAAAGAGCCACGCATCAGCGGTCGACCGGAGTGGCGGCGTGAGGATCGTCAGCTCGGCATCGAACCCCTCGTAGTACGCCTCGTCCACGTCACCGGCGAAACCCGGGGGTGCGAGCATCCCCGCGGCCTCGAGGTCCTCGATCAAGGACTCGTCCCTCGCGAACAGCGCCAGCCCGACGCCGCCATAGCCCAGCGGAGCGTTCTCGAGTCCGAGCAATCGAGCTCGTGGGTCTGAGCCCATGCGAGCCAACGTCGAGACGACGATGGGTGCGTCGTCGGTGGTCACGTCGACGGGGCCCAGCTCCCAGGAGGGCCGGAGCCAGGAGTAGAGGTAGACGTGGTACTCGCCCACGACCCTCGAATCCAGCGCCACCGGTTGTCCGCTCAGCAGCGGGATCGAGTCGTACACCGCCACCAGGTTGGCCTGGCGGGCTCTCTCGGCGTAGTAGGGCTCGATGCTGCGGTCCTGGATGTCTGCGGCCACGAGGAGAGCGAGAACGAGACCACCGGCGACGGCAGGGAGGGGCCGTACCCACAGAGCCGCGCACAGGACGAGGCCCACCGCGCCGGCCAGGATCGCTGCGATCCAGAGATCATCGACGCCGCGCCCGGTGTATGCCGCGAGGGTCGGGGTGTTCAGGAGGAACGGAACCCGCTCGAAGTAGTCGGAGCGTCGGCTCATGAGGACGAGGAGACCGATGGCGACCGGCGCAAGACCGAGCAGGGTCGCCCGCTCCAGGGGCACCACACTGCGGGCCCGATACAGCACTGCGAGCGAGACGACCACGACGACGGGAACGGCGGCCGAGTTGTATCGCTCGTACACCATGAAGGTGAACTCGTCCCGCGAGATCAGCCCCGGCGCCATGAACAGACTCGACACCATCCACATGGCGATCGCCGCTACGCCGATCGCAAGCAGGGTCGGCCCCTGCTCGGCCAGCTCACGTCGAAGTCTCCGCGATGCCACGAGCGCCCCAAGGGCGATCGCGGGGACGAGCGCCGTCGACACCAGGATCATCCACCCCTGCCCCAGCAGCGTGTCGACGACGGTGCCCGGGTGCTCGAACGCGTTGGACCACAGGCGGCGTGCTTCCGAACCGACGGCCCGGCTCGACCGAGGAGCGCTCGGGACTCGCAGCACGATGTGGCACACCGCGTACGCGGGCAGGCTCCACAGCGCCACGCGGCGGCCGGCGCCCAGGGCATGCACCGCGAGGAGCACCACCATCACCGCCAAGATGCCGACGAATCGACCGTGGGCGAAGTAGGTGAGTGCCGTCATGGCCCCCAGGAGGGCCCAGCTGCGAGCGAGGCCCGGACGGCGATGGAGACCAACAACCGTGAGGCACCACCCGGCGAACGTCGTGGCGAGAAACACCTCGCTGAAGGCCGTATTGCCGTAGATCAACATCGCGGGCATCACCGCGCCTGTGGCGGCCACGACGCACGCGACACCGATCCGGTCGACTCCGAGCGAGGTGCTGAGGCCGAGCAGCAGGAGGAACAACACCCCCGCCAGGAGCGCGTTGAGGTTCAGAGCCCACTGGTAGATCGTGGCCGGGTCTTCGGCGAACGCCGTGATCGGGGTGAGCAGCATCGAATAGCCGAGCCGGTACGGCGAACGACCCCACTCCAGAACGGACTCGCCACCCGTGAGGTAACGCGCATTCCCCATGTAGCCGAGCTCGTCCACGGCCGCCGGAACACCCGCGTTCGAGAAGTCGTTCAGCAGGTGGACTGCGACGACGCCCACCACCCCGACGATCTGTGCGAAACGGCGGCGGGTCGTGTCGTCGAACTGCGAGAAGCGGCTCGCGACGCGGGAGAACAGACCAACCGGGCCCCGAGCGTCGGTCGGGTCGGCGCCGGCCGCCGTCATCGAGCGCGACGGACGAGGCTGCGGGCCAAAGGCAGACGCGCCGCGCGGTCTGCGAAGAACCGCACCAGGCGGTACGAGCGGCGGGTCTCGATCGCATGCAGGTGGACGCGCACAGCGGCGAGCTCCTGTCGCGCCTGTTCGAGGTGGAGCTCGAGGGCACTCACTTCTTCGGACATCAGATCGACAACGTCGCTCTGCGCCTGCACCTCACGGCGCAACAGGTCGACCATCTCGTACGCGGTGTCGCGGTCCGCCTCGACGTCCCCGAGCTGCTTCTCGAGGGCGGCGACGTAGCCCTTGGCCTCCTCCATCGCGGCCTGCGCCGCGTCGAGCTCGCCGACCACACGGTTCGCGTACGCCTCCGCGGCGGCCAACGCGCCGGCCTGCTGCGCCAGTTCCTGAAGCGTCGACGGAGGGGTGAGGGAGCCGATCCTCTGCGCTCGGAACACCCACTGGTAGATCTCCGCATCCTCGTCCTGGAGGATCTGATCCCGTAGATCCTCGGGGACCTGATCCACATCGACGCCCAGCTCGGTCCCACCGAGGGGAAAGCGCACCGGGTGGAACTCCCGCATCTCCAGTCCGCAGCCCGCGAGCAACTCCTCCACGCCCGAACGGTCGAAGAACCGCAGATGCGTGGCGTCGAGCAGACCTTCGTCGCGGTAGCGGAACTCCCCCGCGAGCAACGAGAGCCGAACGTCGGCATGGGTCACGTTCGGCAGACTGATGACGACGTCACCATCAGCGACCAACCGTTCGAGCAGTGCGCCGAGCACCTCGGCTGGCTTGCGCGTGTGCTCGAGCACATCGAGGCAGACGATGACGTCGAACTCCTCGCCGTCGCCCAGAACGTCGTCCAGTTTGTCGACGTCGAGATCGATCTGATGCGCCTCCATGCCCAGCTCGCCCATCGCCGTGACGGCCTCGGGGGAGATGTCCAGACCGACGACCTCGCACCCGAGATCGCGCAGTCGCTCAGCGACGCTTCCGTCACCGCAGCCGACGTCCAGGACGCGGCTCCGCGGACGGCACAGCGCCTGTGCGAGCTGGTGGCTGTCAAGCGACATGTGGGCCTCCGGGGTCGGCGGTGGGCTCGCCACCCGGTGGTGCGGGCCGCAGCACGTCCTCCCATGATCCCACGGCATCCGCCCGATGAACGGAGGCCGCGTGGCGGAGCTGCTCGTTGGCCCGCGACCAACTCTCGTCGTCGATCAACAGCTCGGCGATCTGGTCCGCGAACCGCCCGGCTTCGTCGGCGACGCGGAGCGCCTCTCTCCACAGGGGAACGAGACCCTCGGCCCCCGTGGACGTGGCAACCACGGGTGTGGCGGTGGTCAATGCGTGCAACACCTTGAGCTTGACCCCCGCTCCGTACCGAGTCGGGGCCACCGCGAGGCGGGCCGTCCGGTGCAGTTCCTCGAGATCGTCGACTCGTCCCACGAACTGCAGCGACGTGCTCTCCAGCGACCGCAGCTCGTCGGGAACGCCGCCGCCTGTCACCTCGAAGCGCACCGACACGCCCGAGGCGGTGAGCCGTGGCAGCACCTCGTCGTGAATCCACCGGACGGCGTCGCCGTTCGGACTGTCTGCCCCCGCTTCCCACCCCGCGACGAAGACCACTCGCGCGGCGTCTCTCGCCACCTCGGGTTCCACATCGACCCGATCCGGAAGTGGATCGATCCAGTGAACGGCGGGAGCGCCCTCCACCGCCTCGAACCACTCGAGCTCGTCAGTGGAGATGGTGACGACTGCGTCGGCCGCTGCGACGACAGACCGCTCGAGAGCGACCATCTCCGCGAGCTCGGCATCGAGTTTCGCTCGCTCCGCGTCACCGACCCCGAGGTCCAGCTGTCGCTCGAGCCTGGCCGAAAAGCGCGCCTCGGCGTCGTACACGAAACGCGCGTCCGGGTGACGCTCCTTCAGCAGCGGCCACAACTCGAAGTTGTGCGGCCGGGACAGCACCACAACCTCGACGGAGCCGGGCTCGATGGTCTCGACCATGGGAGCAAGCTCGACGCCGGCCTGCGTCAGCTCGCGATCGAGCGACTGGGCGGGCTCGCGCGTGTGAAGCGCCACCTCGTACCCGCACGCCGCGATCGCCAAGAGGTTCTGACGTGCACGGCCTGCCCCAGATCCGACTCCTGGAGCGGGCACCCGATCGTCGATGAACAGTGCGCGCCGCGAGGCGGCGGCCGGCAGTTCCTCGCCCACCCGCACGACGGGGGTGAAGGGTCGGTAGTCGGAGAGGAACCGACCGCGGAAGATCGAGCCGTTTCGGAGCTGGAGGGCCCGCTTGGCCGGCGCGGCTGTCGACGCGGACTCGGCGTGCACCACCACCGAAGCAGTCGTCGACAGGACCTCATGGCCCGCCCGCCAGATTCGGCACGAGAGATCGGCGTCTTCGAAGTAGGCGGGGTGGTAGTCGAGATCGAAGCCACCGACCTCGTCGAAGACAGAGGCGCGAACGAGCAGCGAGCCACCGGTCGCGTACCCGACCCGTCGAGCCCCGCGGCCTTGGATCTCTCGCAACGGGCGGCCGCGATCCGGGGGCCACACGTTGCCCGATGCAGACACCGCGCCGCCGGCCTCCAGGACCACACCTTCCGCGTCGACGAGCGTCGACGCCACAGCGGCGGCGTCTCGGTGACGTCTCGCCGCGCTCATCAGGCCGTCGAGCCAGCCCTCGGTGACCTCTGCGTCGTCGTTGAGCATCAGGTAGAAGTCCCCGCGCGAGTGGCGAGCTGCGTAGTTGACGCCACCGCCGAAACCCCGGTTGACAGGGGAAGGCAACCGCCGGACCCAGGGGTGGGCGTCGACCACCTCCGCAACCACAGCGGGAACCTCGTTCTCGACGACGACGACCTCGTAGCTCGCCTCCGATTCGTGATCTCGCAGCTGACAGAGGACTCTGTCGAGGAGTTCGGTCTGCCGATACGCCAGAACGAGAACCGACACGTCCGGACGCTGGTCGCCTCGCGCCAAGCTCATGCCGATCCCACCTCCCAACGCGGGGCGATGTCGAGGAGCCCTTCGCGCTCAGGCGACGTGCCCGGCTGCACCCGCAGGATCTCTGCATGATCCCACGCATCGAACACGTGGGTCTGCGTTGGATCGCGGATCTCGAAGCTGAGGGCGTAGTCGCCCGGCATGAGCGGCATTCGATCGATGATGAGATCGAGATGAGCGACACCGGGAGACACCTCACCGAGAGGAAACTGTGAGGTCTGCGTCGACGGCGCCGTGAGCGTGATGCCGTTGGGGTGATGTATCCGAACCGTCACCACGGGCTCGACCGGCGCCACGCTCCGATGCCACATCCGAATGCGGAGCGGGTCGCCCGTCGACGCGATCGGGTAGGGGTTGCCGTGTTTGTCGAAGAACTCCAGTCCTTCGAGGCGGATCTCTCCCGAGCCCCGCCGGCGGAGACCCTCCTCGTTGACGGGGATCTGCTCCTCGTCGGGCGCTCCCCGCTCCCCATCATCGTCAGCAGCGCTCGCGTCGGCCTCCGCGCGCTGGTGTTCGAGAGCCGCCCGCTGGAACTCGATCTCGGTCACGTGCTCCATGTAGGCGCGACAGACATCCCCGGGTGTGCCCAGTTCTCTGAGTGTCCCGTGGTCCAGCCAACCGACTCGATCGCACATCGACTCGACGAGGCTGATCGAGTGCGACACCAGAACGATCGTTGCGCCAGATCGACGAAGCGAATACATGTGCTCGAGGCACCGTCGTTGGAAGTCCTCGTCTCCAACGGCGATGACCTCATCGACGAGGAGGATGTCCGGCTCGACATGCACGCTGATCGCAAAACCGAGGCGAACGTACATCCCTGACGAGTAGATCTTGACGGGCGAGTCCACGAAGTCGCCGAGACCGCTGAACTCGACGATGTCGTCGAGGACCGAATCGATCCTGCGCCTGCTCAACCCGAGGATCGAGCCGTTGAGGTAGATGTTCTCCCTGCCCGTCAGCTCGGGGTGGAAGCCGGAGCCGAGCTCCAGCAGGGCGGCGACCCGTCCATCGGTCTCGATGGTGCCCGAGGTCGGACGGTGAATGCCCGCCATGAGCTTGAGCAGGGTCGACTTTCCCGATCCGTTGTGGCCGATCAACCCGAAGAAGGAGCCCTTGGGCACCTCGAGCGACACACCACCGAGCGCAGCAAACTCCTCCGAACGCGAGCGACGCCCGCGGCGCGTGAAGAATTCCTTGAGAGACGACGCCTCACCGGCTGTCAGCCGATAGGTCTTGGTCACTTCGCTGACGCGCAGGGCGGGGCGATCGTCGTTCACAGCCGCTCGCTCAGTTCCATGGCCCGGCGATTGAAGAACGTCCAACCGACAGAGAAGGCGAGAGCCGGGGCGATCACGAGCCACGCCCAACGCGACAGCGAGGGCCACTCGAGCAGGTAGCTGGTGTCACGGGCGGCGCCGACGATGTGCACCATCGGATTCAGGTCGAGGAGCGCTCTGATCGGCACTCCCCAGTGACTGTCGGGAATCAGGTGCGCCGGGTACATGATCGGCGTCAGGAAGAACATGATGTTCAGCACGATTCCCACCAGGTACTGCACGTCT
>CAYUBX010000127.1:5773-7578 GCA_964443165.1 uncultured Acidimicrobiales bacterium | reverse complement strand
CGCGTCTCGAGGTCGATGTGGTCGCGCATCGCTTGCACCGCGTTTCGAGCGGCGTCGATCTGCTCGTTCGTGAGGGCCGCCGTCTCGAGCACCGTTCCGTCCTCTCCGAGCATCCCGCCAGCCACGACCCGGATTCCGTCGAGTGGCGATGTCATCAGGCCACCTCGGGAAGGTCGACAGTGGCCGTGGTACAGCCGACGGAGAAGATCGGGATCGGCTCGTAGTGGTGAACGGTCCCCGGGGTTCCGGCGGTCGCGCCAGATACGGCGATGAAGGTCCGGATCTCGAACGCGCCTTGGCCCGCAGCGAGGTAGGCGGACGTGTCGTCGTACTGCATCAGCGCCTCCCGGTCGCAGCGGCCCCACTCGTCGAGGAACTGTTTGTCCCACTCCTCGTTGATCTTCCCGCTGTCCGGCGTGGCGGGCCAGTGGCTGATCCCGCCGGTCCCGACCAGCGCGATGCGTTCGGGCACCGAGTCGGCCGCGTCCCGAAGCGCCTCGCCGAACGCCCACGCTCGCTGCAGCGGGGTCAGCGGGGGACCCTGGCAGTTGATGTTGGTCGGGATGATCGGAAGGTCGTATCGCGGGGTCAAGAAGTGGAGCGGCACCATGATCCCGTGGTCGAACTTCCACTCCTCGGCGTAGCTGAGGTCGACGGTGTGCATGGCTTGCGTGATCAGCCGCTCCGAGAGATCGCGGTATCCGGGGACCCGGCGGCGCTCGATGCCGAGCCAGTCGGGGTCCTCGATCGGTCCCTCGTAGTGGTCGGCCATGCCGACGGCGAAGCTCGGCATGTTGTTCATGAAGAAGTTGGCGAAGTGCTCCGCGGCGACGACGATAAGGGCGTCGGGGCGGGTCGCCTCCATGCGTTCGCGCATGTCGTCGAATGCGGCGTACAGGTCGTCCTTGGCCCGCTGATCGGCCATGTGCGCCCGGCCGGTGATCCCGGGGGCGTGGCTGCACACGCCTGCGAACACGAGCGGCATCAGGTGTCTCCCTTTGTGTCGGAGGGGAAGTTGCTGTCCTGGCCGAGGGCGGCGGCGTGGGCGTCGATGCCCTCGTATCCGGTGACGGCGTAGACGCCCTCGCGTACCGGGCCATACCTCTCCACCCCGGCGGCCAGTTGGCCGAGGTAGTCCTGCCAGGGCACCTGGTGGTAAGCCCCGAAGTGCATCAGGATCTGGCCGTTGACACCGAGGTGGAAGAGCTTCCCGAAGTCCGGCTCCACAAGGGCCGCGCGCTCCTCGTCGCTGAGTTCGTAGTCCTCGGTGGCGGCGACCCGGTCGGCGTCGTACGCCTCTTGGATACGGGGGTCTCGGTTGAATTCGAAGAGGAATTTCTGGACGTAGTACAGACTCATCGGTTCACCAGTCGACGTGGAGTTCTTCGGGTCCCCGGAAGGTGATGTTGGGGAAGTAGGTGAACTCCTGACCCACGAGGCGAAGCGTCGGGAGTCGTTCGGCCAAGACCTCGAGCACGATCGCCACCTCGAACTTGGTGAACTGCGCTCCCAGGCAGTGATGCACGCCCTTGCCGAAGGCGATGTGGCGGTGGGCGTCGGGCCGATGGATGTCGAACTCGTCGGGTCGACGCGAAGTTGAGGAAGATCGTGGTTCCCGCCGGCACGTCGATCCCGCGGATGGTCGTGTCGCGGGTGGTGAGGCGGCGCCAAGAGACCTGGCTCGAGTTGAAGCGGAGGATCTCTTCGACCGCCTGCTTCACGAGCGAACGATCGGCACAGATCTCGTCCCAGACGTCCCGTCGGGGGAGCAGGCACTGGAGTGAGTTGCAGATGAGCGCGGTCAC
>CAYUBX010000127.1:0-5763 GCA_964443165.1 uncultured Acidimicrobiales bacterium | reverse complement strand
CGAACGACAGGCCGTAGATGATCGACTCGATCTCGTTGTAGGTGAGGTCCTCGGGGTGCTCCTCTTGCGCGGTGAGCAACTCGGACGCGAAGTCGTCCGTGCGGTGATCGCGCTTCGACGCGGTGAACTCCCGGCAGTAGCGCCAGTAGGCGAGCATCTGCTCGGCGATCCTGCGCTGCTCCGCAGGCGTGGGCTTGCCCCACGAGAAGCCCTTCCGGTCGGCGCACCAGTGTTTGAGCTTCTCGTCGTCCTCCTCGGGGAACCCGATGAAGCGGAACACGGTCTCGCCGGGGAGCGGAAATGCGAACGCCTCGACGAACTCCAGCGGCCCGCCGGCGCGCTCCATGTCGTCGATCAACTCATGGGACCGGCGACGGATGTACGGCTCGAGTGTCTTCATCCTCCGGTTGGAGAAGCCTTGCCGCGTGTCCTGCCGAATACGACCGTGGTCCGGTTCGGGCCGGTTCGCCATCACGGCGACGGGGTTGTAGTCGGGCGCGCCGAGGATCTCTTTCGCCGAGTCGTCTAGCGGGAACACCGGATCCTGGACGTTGACGGACGCGAACGTCTTGTGGTCGAGGAAGATCGCTTCGATGTCGTCCATCTCGTTGACGACGAGGTAGTTGAGCTCTTCGGCGTAGAACACCGGGAGCTCGTCGCGTAGAGCGGCGGCGATCGGGTAGGGGTCCTCAAGATAGTCCTCGTTGAGCGGACTCCATGTCGCGTGCATCGGACACCCCGCGGGAGGCGGCGGTGTGTCGAGCCGCTCTTGGTGGTACTTGTCGCCAGCCACGCTGCAACAATACGGCCCACGATGCGAACACTCACCGACGACGAGGTCGCGGCCGAAGCCGAACGCCACGATGCCGCCCGCAGGTCGGCGACCCAGATCGATCCACCGACGGTCGAACATCCCGACATGACGATCGAGGACGCCTATGCGATCCAGCGGTCGTGGTTCGAGATCGAGACGGCGGCAGGCGCCGGTTTGCGGGGCCACAAGATCGGCCTGACGTCACGCGCGATGCAGGCGTCGATGAACATCGACGAGCCCGACTACGGCTACTTGCTCGACAACATGTTCCACGACGACGGCTGCGAACTCGAGGTCGCCGCATATTGCGACCCGAAGATCGAGGTGGAGCTGGCGTTCGTCATCGGCGACCGCCTCGAGGGCCCCGACGTCACGATGTTCGATGTGCTGTCCGCGACGGAGTACGTCGTTCCCGCGATCGAGCTGATCGATGCGCGCTCGTACCGACGCCACCCGGAGACCGGTGCCACCCGCACTGTTCGCGACACCATCGCCGACAACGCCGCCGACGCCGGCGTGATCCTCGGCGGGAGGCCTGTCGGCCCGCGCGACGTCGATCTTCGCTGGGTCGGAGCGCTCTGCTACCGCAACGGGGTGATCGAGGAATCGGGCGTGGCCGCGGCCGTGCTCAACCACCCGGCCAACGGCGTTGCGTGGCTGGCACGCCGCTACGCGCCGCACGGGATGGCGCTCGAAGCAGGCCAGGTCGTGCTCGCCGGCTCATTCACCCGGCCCGTGGATTGCCGGGCAGGCGACACCTTCCACGTCGACTACGGCGACCTCGGAGGCGTGGCCTTTTCGTTTGTCTAGCGCTCAGCCGGTCGTCGGCGAGCCCGACCGCGATCCGACGCCTCATCGAGCAGAACTCCGAGGTCGACGTTCGCGACGACCTCGGCGCGGTCAGCCCGGAGAGGTCACCCCTGTGACCGTGTACTCCCTGCCGGGCTTGGCGGGGAGGCCGCCCCCGGCGCGGCAGGCGATCGTCGGGACGATGCGACCGGCACGGACCTCGATTGCCCAGAGGTCGCGCGCTGCGTCGATCGTGACGTTCCACCCGTCGTCGTTCTCCTCGACCGTGACGTCTCTCGGGAGCATGTCGGCCGTCCAGCCGAGGCGGCGGAGGAGCTCCACCTCGGCCACCTGACCCGGGCCGGTGGGCGCGCCCCACCAGCCCCGGCACTTGTCGGCCAGCGTTGCCGCGTCGCCCGTGAGGTCGAGCACTGCGAGCAGCTCCTCCACCGAGATGTCCGCCCACATGCGTCCGTCGGGGAGCGTCATCGCCGTCGGAGCGAAGCGGTGCCCGCCGGTGTGGCTCACGCGGTAGACGGCGAGACCTGCGGCCCGCTGCTCCAGCTCGTTGGCGAGCCTCACACCGTCGCTTCCACAGCAGATGTCGTGGCTTCCCTGAGTGCAGACCAGCACAGCCAACTCGGGCGCGGTCCCCGCCTGGAACTGGGTGATCTCGCTCGGATGGGTGGACTGGAGCTGCTCGAGCAGCTCGCCGAGTGCCGGACCGTCAGGCGGGCCGAAGACCGTTCCGATCGCACCGACCTCGCCACGTTCGTACACGGTGACGACCGGCGTCCCGGCGTCCGAGCGCGGTTCGACTGCGAGCACCCGCGCGGTCCCGACGTGCAGATCCATCATCGATGAGAGTCCGTGCAGCAACGGGTGGTCGAAGACCGGCTTGGGCCAGGGGCGAGGCGTCTCGACGAGCACCACCACATCGGCAGAGATCGCGGTCCCGCCCGGCGCGACCCCGATCTGCCTGGCGTGTTCGGCGCACCGCACTGACTCGCCGTCGTCTGGCAGCAGGATCATGGCGTCCTCGGGCAGCGTCGACGTCATGGGTTCGGCACCTCGTTGTTCGCAGCGTGTGGATCGACGAATGGACGGCCGATCTCATCGCCGATCGATCGGATGTCCTCGCCTGGCACCACGCCCTGAGCGTCGAGCAGGCGATTCATCATCTCGAAGTTTCCTGCGGTGGCGAAGGCTCGCACCGCACCAGCTTCGCCGACCGCTGCCACCAGAGCCTCGCGCGCCTCGGCCAATTCGAGGTCGTCGCGCAGCACTGCAGCGTCGACAGCGGCGAGCAGTTCGGCTCCGGCCCGGACGCCCGAGTCGACGACGGGGTTTCCGATCGACGCCAGCTCGAGGGGAAGGTTCTGCTTCTCACTGCTCGCACGGAGCATGCCTGCGTGTCCATACAGTCAGAAGAAGCAGTCGTTGAGGAGTGATGTCCTCGCTGCCACAAGCTCGAGCTGGCGACGGTCGAGGTCCTTCATGATCTCCAGATCGCCCATCTCTCGGAGCGAGAGGTACAGAGCGCCGTGCAGCTGCATCATCGCGTCGAGCTCGACCGGCACGGCCGACAGCGCGGTGGGCGGAAACGCCGGTCCGACGGTCGGAGCGAAGCCACCGTCGATCCTCGCGTCGGCCACCGTGGTGTGGGTCGGTTCGCCCGCTTCCGGCATGGGGAGGGGACGCTCGGGCTGGCCGAGTCCGTAGAGAAACGTGTCGATGGCCGCCACGCGTGCGCAGATGCCGAGAATCTCCACGTAGGTGGTGCGGTCGAGGCCGTCGGCTTCGAGCCGGTCGACCCAGCCGGCCCGCGGCGCTGCCGGGTCACCGCCGAACACCCACGCCGCTTCGTGGGCAGGGTCAGCGGGCATTGGGCCGCCATCGGCCGATCGCGCGGCGCGGGTGGTTCGCGCGATCTCGACGCGCTCGGCACCGGTCAGCCATTCGCCCGCCGCCCCGAGCTGACGCCACTGGGCGTCGAGGATTGCTGCGTACGCAGCGGGAAGATCGAGCATCACTCCAGATTACGGACCGCGGTGGGGGACCACCTCGAAGCCAGGCTCCTCGGGTTCGTCGTCGAACATCTCGGCCGGAAAGCCCGGCGCCAAGATCTCGAGGCCCGTCGCCTCTTCGAGCCGGCGGATGACGTTGGGCGACCACTCCCGAGCGCCGTAGCGGGCTTGCGCGTCCTCAAAGATGTCCACGAACAGCGGCGACAGCTCCAGCGGGACTCCCGCCCGATCGGCGACGGACTGAAAGAGGGTGATGTCCTTCACCACCAGATCCATCGTGAAGTTGATGTCCCTGCTGCCGTTGAGAATCACCTGGCTCTCGGTCTCGTGGACGAAAGAGTTCCCCGACGAGATCTTGATGGCCTCATAGGTGGTGTTGAGGTCCATGCCCGCCGCCTTTGAGGTGACGAGCGCCTCGGACAACGAGAGGAGGTTGGCCGTGGCGAGGTAGTTGGTGACCACCTTGAGGATCGATGCCGAGCCGAGCTCCCCGGTGTGGAGGATCCGGCGCCCCATCGTCGTCAGGATCGGCAGCATCCGTTCGAACACCTCGCGCTCGCATCCGGCGAAGATGGCGATGTTGCCGGTCGCCGCCCGGTGGCATCCCCCGGACACCGGGCAGTCGACAGGGGACGCTCCCGTCGCCTGCACCAGCTCGCCCAGCCGTCGCACCTCCGATTCGTCGGTCGTGCTCATCTCCGCCCAGATCGAGCCGGCTGTCAGCCCCGCGAGCAGACCGACGTCGGCCTCCATGACCGCTGCGCTCGCAGCAGGGTTGGGCAGGCACGTGATCACGACGTCGCAGGCGGCGGCCATCTCCGCTGGGGAGTCGGCCCACGTCGCGCCGCCGTCGAGAAACGGTTGTGCGGTCTTGCGATCGAGGTCGCGAACCGTGAGAACGACACGGTTGCGAAGCAGGCTGCCGGCGAGCTTTCCGCCGACGTTTCCCAGGCCGATGAACCCGACCTTGAGATCGGTCGGCGGATGCTGTGAAGTGGTCATCGCCGCGCACTGTAAAGGACGGCAGGGATGGAACTCGACGACTTCAAGGCCTTCACGACAGAGCTCAGCCCGTGGGCCCACATCGCCACCGTTGGCTCGGATGGAGCGCCCGACGTTGTGCCGATCCACCCCTGCTGGGAGGACGACGTGCTGTGGACGATGTTGGGCGCATCGTCGGTGAAGGCTCGCAATGTGCAGGCCAACGACCAGGTGTGTCTGCACTGGCAGATCACCGAGAAGGGCGACGGCGCGGAGCTGTGGGGAACGGCGGAGCTGTTCACCGACGTGGACACCAAGCGCCATCTGTGGGAAGGCGTGTTCGACTACGACCTCAACCTGTTCGCCCCCGGCGGACCAGACAACTCGCCGGACACCGGCTTCCTCGCCATCCGGCCCGACCGCGCCCTGATCCTTCGGCAGTATGGAATGGGTGGCACGGAGCGCTGGTCGGCTTCGTGACGGTCGACCGGGCTGCCATCACGGCAGCTGCGAGCCGTCTCGCACCACACATCCGAACCACGCCCGTCATCGATGTGCTCGCGAGCGACCTCGGCGTCGACGCGCCCGGAGCTCTCGCCCTCAAGCTCGAGCACCTCCAGCACACCGGGTCCTTCAAGGCCCGCGGGGCGCTCAACGCCCTGTTGACCGCCGAGGTGGGGCGGGACGGGGTCGTCGCGGCGTCGGGAGGCAATCACGGGGTGGCTGTGGCGTGGGCCGCCGCGCGCATCGGCCGACCGGCCAACGTCTTCGTGCCGGAGATCGCGGCGCCGGCGAAGGTCGCTGCCCTCCGAGACCACGGCGCCGAGGTGCACCAGGCCGGGGCCGAGTACAGCGTCGCGTTGGCGGCGGCGGAGGACTGGTCCTCGACTCGGGACGTGACCCGCGTGCACGCATACGATCAGACCGAAGTGGTCACCGGTGCCGGAACCTTGGCCGCGGAGCTAGACGCTCAGTGCCCGGACCTCGACACGATCATCGTGGCGTGCGGAGGTGGAGGCCTGTCCGGAGGGCTCAGCTCGTGGTTCGGTGACGGCCGGCGGATCGTCGTGGTCGAAACCCATGAGACACCCACGTACGCATCGGCGGTCCGTGCCGGCCAGCCGGTCGACGTCGCGGTCTCGGGTGTCGGGG
>CAYUBX010000126.1:1695-7579 GCA_964443165.1 uncultured Acidimicrobiales bacterium | reverse complement strand
GGCTGCTCGCGCAAACGGACGCACACGCCTAGTTCATCGCGAGTATCTACGACTTCGACGAGATCGACGTGACCGCCCTGCGCGGCAGCTCTGACGGACAGCAGACGCACGTCGAAGCGCCAGGACTCGACCTCCGACTCCGAGGAGGTCGGGCCCGCCGCATTTCGATCCCGCGCCCGCTCTGGTTCACGCGATGGGTCGAAGCACCGATCGCGCGTCGGTTGATGCAGGTGGAGGCCTACGGGCTGAGCCCGCGTGGAGCACGGGAGTGGTACCAGGCCACCGCGTGGAGGTGGGTCGGTGATGGCAGCGCCGTCGTGGGTGGGCGTGCCCTGGGGCAACCGCGGCCTTTCGACGAACCGGTCGGTGTGGGGTTCAGCGAGCCCCCGCGCCGGCCGTCGATCGTCACGGTGACCGTGGCGATCGACCGCTCAGCACGGCCCGACGACTAGCTCCGTCGAACCCGTAGCTGCCCGCGACCTGTGCGGCCTGGGCGATGTGCACGAACGTGCCGTCGCCGTGCCCCCCGAGTCGGTCCGCACCGGCGTCAGTGCAGAACGACTCGACCTCCTCCGCCGAGTGGGCACAGCTAGGGTCGGCGAATGCCTCGGTTCGCAGCCAACATCAGCACGATGTTCGGCGAGCACGACTTCGCCGACCGGGTGGAGGCCGCTGCGGCGTGCGGGTTCGAGGCAGTGGAGTGCCAGTTCCCGTACGACACGCCTGCCGAGGAACTCCGCGAACGCCTCGACGCCACCAAAACCCAGCTCGTGCTCGTGAACGCACCGCCCGGGGACTTCGCTGCAGGCGACCGCGGTCTCGCCTCACTGCCCGACCGCGACGCGGACTTCGAGCAGTCGATCGAGACCGCCCTGGCGTACGCCACGGCCACCCAATGCCCGCGCATCCACGTGATGGCCGGGTGCCCGACCGACGGCGACGCGAGTCGTCGATTCGTCGCCCGGATCCGATGGGCAGCCGACCGTGTCGTCGACGCCGGCAAGGAGATCCTCATCGAGCCGATGAACCACCGCGACATCCCGGGCTATCTCCTCGGTTCGAGCCGCCAGGCGGAACGCGTGATCGAACAGGTCGACCGGCCCAACGTGAAGCTGCAGTTCGACACCTATCACTTGCAGATCCAAGAGGGCGATCTCCTCACCAACTTCGAGCGCGCCCAGGGCGTGATCGGGCACGTCCAGTTCTCGTCGCTCCCCGGCCGGCACGAGCCGGAACTTGGCGAGGTGAACCATCCCTGGTTCTTCGCCCAGCTGGATGCGCTCGGATACGACGGCTGGGTCGGCGCCGAGTATCGACCGCGCGGCGGCACGCTGGACGGCCTCGCCTGGGCAGCGGCTTATGGGATCGCTCCTCCGGGCTGAGCGTCGAGGACGCCCCGCAGCCATCGGATCACCTGCTCGGGCTGCTCATGGGGTGCCCAGTGGCCCGCGCCCTCGATCATCGTGATCGGGACCTCGGGCCGAAGCTCCCGCACCCGTCTGACGGGCTCCAGCGCGTCGGGGGCGCTCCACGCATCGCGATCGGAGCACGCGACGTGCAGCTCGACGTCGAGCGACGGAAGGGCCTCGGCGACGAGGCGCGACGACGGAAACTTCCCGCTCCGGAACCTCGTTGACGCGACGTTGGCCAGGTGGAACTCGATCGCGAGATCGTCGACGCGCGACGGCTCGGCGATCATGAAGCGCTCGAGGTCGTGCCTCGCTCCCCCGATCTCGTCGGACGGTCGAGGCCGAGTTGCATCTGCGACGTGAGCCGGCATTCCGATTCCGCCGACACTCATCAGCCCGAGCCGACGAATCCGGGTGCGGGCGGCGGACAGCGTCGACACGATGCCGCCGAACGAGAAGCCGACGAGCGTGACCGGTCCGTGCAGTGAACCGACGTGGGCGACCAGCCGGCTGAGCCCTTCGATCAGCGCCTCGATGTCGTCGAGGTCTGCCGGCGCGTCGGACTCGCCGTAGCCGGGAAGGTCGGGCGCAACGACCAGGTGGTCGGTGGAGACGTCGGGGATCACGGCCGCCCAGTGAGTCCAGCTGCCGGCGGCACCGTGCACGAGGACCACCGGATGACCCTCGCCCCAGCTGCGCCAGGCCATTCGGCCCGAGCCGACGTTCAGCTCGGAACGACGAGCGTCTTCTTGGAGGGCTGCGAAGGCGTCACGGTCCACCCGACGCCACCTCCAGAATCGCTCGCACCATTCCCTCGTACCCGCTGCATCGGCACAGATTGGCCGAGAGCATGCGGCGGACCTCCCCCTCGTCGGCGACAGGGTCACCGTCGAGCCACTCGGCTGCGGTCACCAAGACGCCGCTCGCGCAGAAGCCGCACTGCAGCGCGAAGTGGCGAGCGAACGCCTGGCGCAGCTCGTCGATCCGCCCCGCGATCCCGGTGAGCGTCTCGATTCGGGACCCATCCGCCTGCACTGCCAGCACGAGGCACGACCGCACAGACACATCGTCGAGCAGCACGGTGCACGAACCGCAGACACCCTGTTCGCATCCCACCCGCACGGACGTCGCCCCGAGGTCGCGCGCCATGTCGGCGAGGTTGGTTCGGGCGTCGACGGATGTCGACTCGCGGCGCCCATCGATGACGACCGACACCTCCACCTGCTCGTGTGCGTCGATCCGTCTCATGACGCACGTCCCGCGCAGTCGGCTACTGCGCGCCGAGCCAACTCGCCGAGGAGAGCACCTCGATACACGGCGTCGACGTCATGGGTCTCGAGAACCGGGCCCGAGCGGACCAGTTGGCCGACGATGTCAGCAGCGGCGTCGGTGTCGCCACCGTCGATCTCGCCCACAGCCACCCGCGCCCGGTCGGCGAACCCGGCGACCCCGATCCGCACAGACCAGCGACCCTCGGCTCGCGGTTCGACGACGCACGCAGCGGCACCCAGGGCCGCTCCGTGTTGGAACTCGACGAACGAATGAACCGCCCCATCGGCCGCGCTCGGCCACCAGCACCCCGTGACGAGTTCCCCCGCTGCGAGACTCGGCCGAAACGCCTCGTCGAGGAAATCCTCCACCGGAACAGTGCGCGAGGAACCCGTTGAGCTGATTTCCACCGAGCCGTTGGCGACGAGCAGAGCGAGCGGGATCTCGGCGAGCGGGTCAGCGTGAGCCAGAGAGCCGCACACGGTGCCGCGATGGCGCGTCTGAGCGTGACCGACGTGAGAGAGCGCAGCGGCGAGGAGTGGCGCCTCCACGGAGCGCTCGTGGTCGGCCTGCCGGTCGAGCGCGCCGACGGAGCACCCATCGGGCCGACCGTCCGGTCTCGGGAAGTCCACGATCGAGTTCACGTCGACCAGAACGCCCGGCCGCCGCTCCCTCGTCGCCAGGAGCGGAAGAAGCGACTGCCCACCAGCGAGCACCGATGCGTCGGGTCCTTCCTGGGCGAGGACGTCGAGCACCTCTTCGAGTTCGTGTGGCGCGACATACGCGAACGGGGCCGGCTTCACAGCGACTCCTGCACGAGTCGCCAGACGCGAGCGGGGGTGAACGGCGGCGCCGGCAACTCGTCCAGCCCGAGTGCGTCAGCGATCGCTGAGGCGAGAACCGCAGGAGCGAGGATTGCGCACCCGTCGCCGAGCCCCTTGGCTCCGTGGACCGTGTGTGGGGATGGCGTCTCGAGGTGATCGACGACGATCGGCGGGAGCTCGGCAGCGGTGATCGGACCATAGGACCGAATGTCGGTCGCTGTCGGGACGCCCTCGGCCGTGTACCCGACGAGCTCTCGAATCGCCGCGCCGAGACCGTGCGCCAGCCCGCCGACCACCTGGCCACCGAACAGGCCGGGATGAAGGACCCGCCCCGCGTCGTGCACCGTCACATAGGAGACGATGTCGATCTCACCTGTCGACGGATCGATCTCGATCCGCGCCACGTCGCACTGGAAGCTGAACGTGAACGAGGTGGAGATCCGGCCATCCGGGGTCGGTCGGGCCACGATGTCGGGTGCGTAAACGGCCGTCTCGCGAATCGGCCCGTCGACGCCGTCGGGGCGGGACGCGATGTCCCAGTGCAGCTGGCCGCCGAGACGACGGATCGGCTCGCCCGATGTCTCGCCGCGCACAACCGCCTGGCCGTCGCGGAACTCGACGTCCGTCGGGTGGACCCCAGCGTTGAAGGCCGCGAGGGTGCGCAGTTTGTCGCCGGCCCGCCGGGACGCCATCGCCGCAGCGGAGGTGACCGCGGTCGAGAACCGGTTGGCGTAGTTGCCCGACGTGAGCGTCCAGCCGTCGGATGCGCTGTCGAGGCTCGTCTTCACCTCCACGTCGGAGGGCGAAAGACCCAGCTCGTCGGCCACCACCTGGGCAGCCGCCGTCCGGTACCCCTGCCCGCAATCGGGACTGTCGAGCTGAACGAGCACACCCCCGAACGCATCCATCGACACAGTCGCGGTCGCGCCAGCTCCCGACTTCGGCGAGCGAACGGCGGGCGAGTCGGGATCGCCGGCCAGGTTCATGTAGCCGAGGTTGTTTCCTGCTGACTCGACCGAACATCCCAGCCCCACCCCGCGCAGCCGTCCGTCGTTCGCCGGTGGCTCGTCCCACCCGATGTGCTCGAGTGCCCGCTCCAAGACGGACCTGTAGTCGCCGCTGTCGAGAAGCGATCCGGATGCGCACTCGTAGGGAAAGGCGTCGTCCGGCACGAAGTTGCGGCGACGGATCTCCGCCCGGTCGACACCCAGCTGAGCCGCCGCCCGGTCCATCAGCCCTTCGAGCGCATGGAAGAACTGCGGCCCGCCAAACCCCCGGTTGAGTCCGCTCGGCAGCTGATTGGTGAGCACGCAGCGATTCCGAACGGAGATGTGAGACACGTCGTACGGGCCGTTGAGGTTGCCCTGCATCCGATAGAGACCGGCTGGTTCGGGGGTTCGCACATACGCGCCGAGGTTCTCGAGTTGATCGAGGTCGATAGCGACCAGGCGGCCGTCGGGTTCGAAGGCGCCGCGGATGGACGTCACCCGTTCGCTGCCCGCCGAAGCGGCGAGCAGGTGCTCGATCCGATCTTCGACCCAGCGCACCGGACGTCGTACGTGACGGGCAGCGACCGCCATCAGGACGAGCATCGGATACATCGCCTGCTTGATGCCGAAGTTGCCGCCGATGCGGTCGGGCACCACGAGGCGCAACCCGGCGATGGGGACACCCAACGCCCCCGCCATCACGGTCTGGAGCGCCATCGGTCCGCCGTAGTTGGACCACACCGTGTACTGGCCTGCCCCCTCGTCGAAGTCGGCGGTGACGACCGCTGTTTCGAGCGGCATGGCAGTGCTGCGGGGGAACTGCGCCGCGTGCTCGACGACGTGGGCGGCCTCACCAAAGGCACCGTCGGGGTCCCCATAGACGAACGTCCTGTCGTGCACGACGTTGGACCCGACGTCATCGTGGAGGAGGGCGGCATGCGGTCTCGCCGCTTCCACCGGATCGATCACCACGTCGAGGGGGTGGTACCGAACGGTGACCCCGTCGCACCCGTCCTCCGCGAGGGCGCGGGAATCGGCCAGCACCACCGCAACGGGCTCCCCGACGTAGCGGACCCGGTCAGTCGCGAGCGGCAGCAGCGGTGCGCCCTCGGTGAGGATGTTGGCCAACGGGCGACACAGACCGGCCAGGTCGGCGCCTGTGATGACGGCCCTCACTCCCGCGACCTCGTACGCCGCATCGACATCGATGCCCTCGATCGCCGCATGCGCATGAGGACTGCGCAGGATCGCCGCCTGAAGTGCGCCGCCCACAGGCTCCACGTCGGCGGCGAAGCGGGCCGTTCCGGCGAGCAACGCGTCGTCCTCGCGCCGTGGAACGGCGCGACCGATCCAGGGGCCCTCGGCCTCCGACACCACGACCTACAAGCTCATC
>CAYUBX010000126.1:853-1685 GCA_964443165.1 uncultured Acidimicrobiales bacterium | reverse complement strand
CCGACCACGGCTGAAGATCGCAGCCAGCGTCGCGTCGGGCTCGGAGAGATCAGAGAGCCGTTCGATCGGATCGACCTCGCTCAGCACGAAATCGGCGACGTGCCCCGGCTCGACGCGCCCGACGACCCCCTCGAGGTGGCAGAGGCGGACGTTGGTGACGTACATCGACCGCAGGACGTCGACGGCGGGTTCGAGCTCGGCCCGGATGGCGAACTCGCGGTTCTGCCAGGGCATCGCTTCGCCCAACAGGTCGGTCCCGAAGCCGAGCTCGACCCCGGCCGCCTTCAGCGTCTCGATGGCGCGCTTGCCGGCCTCGAGAACGCCCGCGTTCTTCTGGATGTTGACCTCGGGGAGGCCGACCTTGGGGCCCAGCTCCTCCATCGCCTGGTAGGTAACCAGCGTCGGAACGACAATCACACCGAGCGCTGCGATGTGCTCGGCCGTCGCCGCGTCGATCATGTTGCCGTGCTCGATGCACCGGACGCCGTTGTCCGCTGCGAGCCGGATCGCCTCCGGCGTGTAGGCGTGGGAGGTGGTGTAGGTCTGACGATGATCGGTCTCGGTAGTGACGGCTCGAATCTCCTCCGACGTGTACTGGATGGCGTCGAAGGGATCCGCCGGTGATGCCACGCCACCGGAGCTCATGATCTTGATGAAGTCCGATCCTTCGCGGAGCTCGAACCGAGCGGCCTTGCGGCAAGCGTCCGCCCCGTCGGCGATGTGGCCGGCTCCCTGGCGATCCGTGTGCAGCTGACATCCGCACACCGGCAGCTCAACGTCGGCAGCCGCGCGGAAGTCGCCGTGTCCGCCGGTCTGGCTGATCACCCGGCCG
>CAYUBX010000126.1:0-843 GCA_964443165.1 uncultured Acidimicrobiales bacterium | reverse complement strand
CGATCCGCGGCCCTGCGATGAGCCCGGTCCGTGTGGCGTTGGCCAGCCCGCGGGTGTCTCCGCCGGTGTCGCGCACGGTCGTGAAGCCACGGCGGAGCTCGGCTTCGGCCGCGTGCCCCATCGAGATCGCGCGCTCCGTGGACGACATCCGCTGCAGTCGGGCGAAGTCCATCGTGTGGAAGATGTGATGCACGTGCCCGTCGACGAAACCCGGGAGGAGAAAGCGCCCAGCGGCGTCGACGTCGAGATCTCCCGTCGCCCGCGGCTCCCCCTCCACCATGTCGACGATCGTCTCGTCCTCCACCACGACCGTGGACTCACCGGAGATCTCCCCCGCCTCGGGGTCGAGGACGTGCGCGTTGCGGATGATCGTGATCACGGACGTGTCGCCTCCAGCTCCTGAACGGACGCTTTGAGGTGTGTCTCGTAGGTCTTTCGATTGGTGTCGAAGCAGGCCTTCGAGTTGTCCCGCGCCAACCCCCGCCAGAAGTCGAGGCTCTCCTCGGTGAAGAACGCCATGACATGATCCTCTCATGTCAGAACGGAACGGCGAGATGCTGACGGGCGAGGAGTTCCTTGCGAGCCTCGACGACGGGCGCGAGGTCTGGATCGGCGGGGAGAAGGTCACCTCGGTGGTGGACCATCCTGCGTTGGCCACGAGCGCCAAGACGGTTGCGCATCTCTACGACCTGCTGCACGCGGATGACACCCGCGACGTTCTCACCGGCCCGGACCGCAACGGGATCACGACCCATCGCTTCTTCGCACCGAGCTACTCGGCAGAGGATCTTGCCGGAGCCCGGGACGCCATCGCGGTGTGGCAGCGAGCGACGCACGGTTGGT
>CAYUBX010000125.1:0-7594 GCA_964443165.1 uncultured Acidimicrobiales bacterium | reverse complement strand
CCAAGACATCGCCGCGACGAGCGACGCCTCCCGAGCGAGCCGTGCTCACCGCTCCACCTTCACCCCATCGCGCCGGCGTGAACCCATCCGCGTTTACCGTAGCGGGGCGATGGCGGCCGAGAGCTTCACGACGGAGCGCGAACCCACGTGGTCGGACCTCGAACGCCTGACGGCGCACGCGGCCACTCTCGGCGCAGCCGACACGGTCACGCTCGTCGATCGATACCGGCGGACGTCCACGCACCTGGCCACGGTTCGCACCGAGGGAGCGGATCTCGAGCTCCGCAATCGGCTGACCCGCCTGGTGGGGAACGCACACGTGGCGATCCACGGACACCGCCCACGACGCCGTGGCCATCTGCGCCGGTTCTTCGTCGAGACCTTTCCGGCAGCCGTCTGGTGGCACAGGCGCTTCATCGTGATCAGCGCCTTGCTGTTCTTCGTTCCCGCGCTGCTCATCGGCGCGTGGATGGCCACGTCTCCGGCCGCGGTCGAAGCCAGCGCCCCTGCGTCGGTGCGTGAGGCATACCTCGAAGAGGACTTCGAGGCGTACTACAGCTCCGAACCGGCGGCCCAGTTCGCGACGGAGGTGTTCATCAACAACATCCAGGTGGCGATCCTCGCCTTCGCGGTCGGCATCTTGCTCTGCGTCCCGACGGCCTGGGTCCTGGTGCAGAACGGTGCGTTCGTGGGTCTCGCTGCGGGTCTGTTCACCGCCGCCGGTCGCTGGCAGCATTTCTGGGGTCTCATCACCCCACACGGGCTCTTGGAGATCTCCGCGATCGTGATCGCCGGCGCGGCCGGGTTCGGTCTGGGGTGGGCGGTCATCGCTCCGGGGGACCGAACGAGATCTGCAGCGCTGGCCGAGTCCGGAAAGCGCAGCGTGGTGGTCGTCGTGGGCCTCATGCTCGCGTTTTTGGTGGCTGGCGTGATCGAGGGCTTCGTCACGGGCACCGATCTTCCGACGGTTGTTCGGGTCGGGATCGGAGTCGTCGCGCTGGTCGTCTTCGTGATCTGGGTTCTCGCCTACGGCCCAGCCGCCGAGCGGCGTGGTCTCTCAGGCGTTCTCGGCGAGTCTCACCAGGACCCCGACGCTTTGAGGTCGAGGTAGGCGTCGACCAACTGGGTCGCGCAGTCTCCCGGCGGCGCATCGATGACGGTTACGCCGAGGTCCGACAGCAGTCCGCCCGCGCGCTCCCGCGCCGCCAGCTCACGGGTGGCAGCGGCGGCGAGATGGAGGTCCTCGCGATCGCGAATCGGGCGGTCGGCCATGTCGCGGAGCCCCGGATCGGCGATCGCGGCCACCACGACGTGGTGAGACAGCACATGCTGTGCGACAGCAGGGGCGAGGTGTTCTTCGACCACCGATTCATTGAGTTCGGTGAGCAGCACGATCAGCGACCGCCGTCGCTGGGCCTGGGTCGCGGTCACGAGCGCTCCGCTGTAGTCGGCTGCGACGAGCGCCGGCTCGAGCGCGAAGAGAGCTTCGGTCACCCGCGACGCCAGCTGCGCACCAGCGCCCTGGCCGACCTCGCCGCGCACCACCTGGTCGTAGGCGACGAACGACACGCGATCTCGCATGCGCGACGCCACGACCGAGAAGGCGACCGCAGCGTCCATCGCGTGCTCGATGCGCGGCGCGCCACCGACCAGGGCGGCCATCGTCCGACCGCAGTCGAGCATGATCGTGATCGGCTGGTGTTGCTCGATGTTGAAGGTGCGCACGATTGGCCGATCCGAACGCGCTGTGGCGTTCCAGTCGATGTGGCGCGGATCGTCACCCGGCACGTACTCGCGCAGCTGCTCGAACTCGGTCCCCCCTCCCCTTCCACGTGTGGAGCGGAGTCCCGCAGTGGCGAATCGACGAGATCGCATGCGCAGTTCGATCGCGCGGCGAGAGTAAAACGGCGGGAGCACTCGAACCACGTCGACGTCGTCGATGTCGCGTTGGCGTGCGGCGAGACCGAGCGGACCGGCGCAGCGAACCGTCAGCGGCCCGATCTCGAATCGGCCGCGGCGAGAGGGCCGGAACGGTCGCTCGATGTCGAGGGACGCTCGCGGGCCGAGTCGGCCAGAGCACCTGCGTTCGAGACCGAGCGAGGGGGCGACCGTGTCGGCGAGCGCGAACTCCAACCCGCGCGAACTCGGGTTGGTCACGATCCACCTCAGGGTCCCCTCCTCGCCGCGCACCAGAGCGCCCGGCGCGGTCCGCTCGATCACGAGATCCACCGGGGAGACCGCGAGCACGGCATCCACGAGCGCGACAACGACGAGGACGACGGCTGCTGCCGCCACCACGGCCCACCATCGCCCGACGCCGCCAGCGACGATCAGCGCGACGGGCAGCGACGAGACAGCAGCGAGCTGCGAGAAGCGGCGCGTCGGTGCAATGCGTCCGTTCATCTCGGCACGGGGACGGTGGTGAGGACTCGTTCGATCACCTGATCAGGCTCGGTGCCGTCGAGCAGGACCTCAGGGCGCAGCATGAGGCGATGTCGGGTCACCGGCCTGATCACGGCCTTCACTTCGTCCGGCCCGACGAACGGCTTGCCGGCGAGCCACGCCCAGGCCTTCGCGGCGTGCAGGAGCGCCGCGGTGCCGCGCGGTGACACGCCGAGGGTGACCGACCCGAGTGACCTCGTGGTGGCCACGAGCTCCACGATGTACTCCAGAACCCGGTCGTCGACCGTGACCGCAGCCACGGCCTCGCGGGCCCGGGCCAGATGCGCGGCCGACGCCACCGGTCGCACACCTGCCGCCGCGAGATCGTGGGGATCGAGTCCCTCATCGTGACGCCGCAGCATCGACTGCTCCTCGGCGGCGGTGGGATAGCTCACCGCGAGCTTGAAGAGAAAGCGATCGACCTGCGCCTCGGGAAGCGGGTAGGTGCCCTCGTATTCGATGGGGTTCTGGGTCGCGATGACGAGGAACGGCTCGGGCAGCTCCTTGGCCTGTCCGTCGACGGTCACCTGACGCTCTTCCATGGCCTCGAGCAGCGCCGCCTGCGTCTTGGGCGGCGTCCGGTTGAGTTCGTCGGCGAGCAACACGTTGGTGAAGACCGGGCCCGGTCGATGTTCGAAGCGACGGGTCGCCGGATCGAGAACGAGCTGGCCGGTGACGTCCGCCGGCAACAGATCCGGCGTGAACTGCACACGCGCGAAGTCGAGGTCGAGCGCGGCGGCGAACGTCTTGACGGCGAGGGTCTTCGCAACGCCGGGTACGCCCTCGAGGAGCACGTGACCGTTGGCCAGTGCCGCCGTCAGGAGCCCCGTGACCAGCCCGTCCTGGCCCACGATGACCTTGGCCATCTCGTCTCGCAACGCGACGAGCGTGTTCCGCAGCTCATCCGTCGGTGTGTCGTCGCTCACGCGAGCACCTCATCTCCCGTCGCGTCCCGGAAGGACCTCGTCATGTCGTTCTCATCGCGCGGGGCCTCGGGCCCGCCCCGAAGGGCCTCCCGCGCCTCGCTGACCAGCCGGGCGTGACCCAGAGCATCCGCGCCGGCCTCCTGCAGGGACCGGACGACCAGGTCGGCCTGGTCGTCCGGCAGCGCCGGTCGCACGGCGATCGCCCTGGCGTCCGAGCCATCCTCGCCGGTCACAGCGTTCACCTCCGCTCGCCAGCGGGCCATCACGGCCCGCAGTGCGTGGTGATCGTCCCCCGATCGGGACGTGAGCGCCGCTTCCGCCGTGACCAGGAAATCGGCGGTGTGCTCAACGACGTCCGCCTCTCGAACCGGTGCGCCGAGCCGGATCGCACGCCACAGCGCGTACGCCACGAACGCCAGGCCGAGCTGCGCGAACCCGGCCCATACCCAGTTGGGCACCAGGTCGACGAGCGTCTCGCTCCCGGTTCCGACCGGCGCTCTGACCAGGACGCGCACCGGCGGGGTTCCCCACCGACCCGCGCCCACGACGAAGGCCGCGTTGTCCGCCTCGGCGATGGCGTCGTTGCGCCACGGGTGCGCAGTCCCGAGGCTCAGGACGCGCCCATCCCCGATGCGCCCGGCAACCGCGATCGGAGACCCCTCGAGAGACAGGCAGCCGGACCCCTCGAAGGTCCGCACGACCGGAGCGGCCACCTGGCGGACGGCCGCGAGCTCTGGGATTTCGCACGGGCCACGCAGCGACCCCGGGCCGCTGACCGTGCCGTCGACGGCGGCAGCGAGAGGGGCGAAGGGCACCGCCACCACGAGATCGCCTCCGCGCTCGACGAACCGCCGCACGGCGCTCCAGCCGTCGTCGTCGAGATCGTCGACGAGGATCACGAGAGTCCCGACCTCACCCGGACGCGGAAGATCACCGCCACTGGCATCGACTCCGACATCGTCGAGAAGTGTCAGCGCGGCGCGCGCTCCGCTGACCGTCGTGGATTCCGGGTCGAGTTGCGGGCCCGCTCGCCGCTCATCTGGTTTGCTGAAGGTGACGGCGCCGAACACCACCGCTATCACCAGCACAGCCAGCGAGACCGGGATCGCCGTGCGCCGTTTGTCCCTCACGTTCGGACTCCGGCATTCTCACGAACCTCGCGCGCCACGTCGCGGACGGCGTCGGCCAACCGACGATCCGCCATCTCGTCCCCGTACCAGACGCCCTCGAACGACCGGGTGACGGCGCCGAGGCCACCGGCGACCTCTGGTCGCGCTGCGACATCGGCGAGAAGCTCCGACGCTGTTCGGTCGTCACGCTCGCGGAGCAGCGCTGCGCGGTCGAGCAGCGCTGCGAGGTACCGGTGCTCGCAGCGCACGGCCTCGCCCCAGTCCTCGGCAGCCCTCGCCTCGTCGGCCCTCCGGCGCCACAGCTCGGGATCGGAGTTGATGATCGATCGGGCCTCCTGCTGGGGGACCGAAGCGGCCGGTCCGAGGGCGACGGGTTGGCGCCGGGCGATCACCAGAAGGGCGACGATGGCCGAGATCACGACCAGGAGGACGATGATCGAACCGACGTCGCCACTCGTCAACCCGCCCAGCAGGTCGCCCAGGCGGTCGAGCACCCAGGAGAAGGCCCGCTCGACGACGGACCGGCCGGGCTCCTGGAACTCGGGGCCCACGAGGATCTCCTCCACCTGCCGTCGCAGCTCGTCCGGGTCGTCGTCGGGGATCACCAGGGAACCCCGGCCCGCTCGAATCGGCGCTCGAGATCGAAGTGGTCCGCCCGCACGCGTAGGTCGACGAACAGGGTCGCCGTCGCCGCGCCCACGAAGGCCGCGCTCACGAGGTCGGCGACCACAGCGAAGGTCGCCGCGGCCACCTCCCCCACGGTCCACCGTGTCCACGCGGTGATGACGGCAGGGACCGAGACGAACGACAGCCGGATCGCGGTGTCGACCACGATCATCAGCGAGATCGTGCCGATCGCCCGACCGAAGGCCTTCGAGACGAGCCGAAACGAGGTGCCGATGGCCCGGAAGGGATTGGGCGACCCGGCCATGATCGCGGGCGTCGTGAGGCTCGTGAACACCATCACGAACGCTGCACCCACCATGAGGCCCAGCAGTCCGACGACCTGCATCAGCTTGACCACGACCCAGGCGGCGAGCACCGACGGCAGCCGGCGCAGGAGCCGACCCGCGAGGTGACTCGCGGAGACATCGGGGCCGACGTCGTCGGCCACGAGGGGCGTAAGTGCGCCGGCCATGAGCGTCACCTGAAGGGACGACACGAGGACCGCGGCCACGGTGAGCGTGACGTTGGATCCGCCGTCCTCGTCGAATCCGGCGAGAGGGTCCCCCACGCCGTCCAGGCCGATGGTCTGGATCTGGAGCACCAGCATCATGATGGAGAGCGGCAGCACCGCCACGACGGAGACGGTGAGCACGACGCCTGCGTGAAGCCGCATCACCTCGAAGGCGTGGTCGAGAACACCGGTGATGGTGCGCGCTGCGGGGATACCGGCTGCGTCGCGGTCCTCTGTCCTCACCGAAAGCGAGGCTAGCCAAGGGCCGACCGCGGGCCGGGGCATGCGAACATGAGCACGTGGCGGGCTATGGACCGGAGAGCTACGGCGACGCGTTCGCAGACGTCTACGACGACTGGTATGCCGACGTCACCGATGTGGAAGCGTGCACGGACGCCCTCGCCGAGCTGGCGCAGGGCGGGACCGCGCTCGAACTCGGGGTCGGCACCGGGCGACTCGCGATCCCCCTCGCGGCGCGCGGGGTCTCCGTCACGGGCGTCGACGCCTCGAACGCCATGCTCGAACGCCTCGCGGCCGCGGATCCCGCCCGGACCGTCATGGCCGTCCGCGCCGACTTCGGCACCGAGATTCCAAACGGCCCCTTCGATGTTGTCTTCGCGGCCTACAACACCTTCTTCAACCTCCTCACCGAGGAGGCCCAGCTCACCTGTCTACGACTCGTCGAGGCGCGGCTCGCTCTCACCGGGCACCTGGTCATCGAGGCATACGTCCCGCGGCCGGAGGCGCCGGAGCGCGGCGTCGACGGCCGTCTCACGGACGAAGGCGTCGTGCTGAACGTGGCGGTGCGCGACGACTCCACCCAAGTCGTGCGTGGACAGCAGGTGGAACTCACCAACGACGGGGTGAAGCTGCGGCCCTGGCAGGTGCGGTATCTCCGGCCCGATCAGCTCGATGAGCTCGCCGAGGACGCCGGTCTCATGCGCGTGGCGCGATGGTCCGAGTGGTCCGGGGCCGCATTCGACAACTCCAGCTCCCGCCACATCTCGGTCTACGCTCCGCAACGACGGTCTTCCTCGACCCCCGTCAGGCCATGAAGATTCACGTCTCGATCGACCTTCCGGCGACACCCGACGATGTGTGGGCGGAGGTGCGCCACATCTCGCGGCACGTCGACTGGATGCACGATGCCGTAGCGATCGACTTCACGGGCCACCAGACCGAAGGCGTCGGAACGACATTCGACTGCCGCACCCGCATCGGGCCTCTCACCACCACAGACAAGATGGAGATCACGTCGTGGGAACCGGCCCGCGAGATGGGGGTTCTCCATTCCGGTGTGGTCACCGGCGAGGGCCTCTTCGTGCTCGAGCCCATCGGCGACCCACCCGGTTCCGAAACCACCTTCTCCTGGCGCGAGACGCTGCGCCTCCCGTGGTACTTCGGCGGACGTCTCGGGGAGGTGTTCGCCAAACCGCTTCTTCAGCTCGTGTGGAAACGCAACCTTCGCGGGTTGCGCGCCCGCATTCTCGAACTCAAGAGAGAGGTTCCCACCGAGGACGTGGGAAAGCTGATCGGTCTGGGACGCGGCTCCGAGGTCCGAGCCCACGGCGACGACCGCGTGATCCGGCGCGGCGAGCCGGGCAACGATCTCACCCACGAGGCGCAGGCGATGCAGTACGTCCGCAACGCGGGGTTCCCGGCCCCCGCCCTCATCGATCAGCCCGACGCCGAGGCGATCGTCATGCAGCGCCTCCACGGCCCCACGATGCTCGAGGAGCTGACCGCCCGACCGTGGAAGCTCGCCGGCCACGCGAAGACGCTGGCCCGCCTCCACCGCGAACTCGGTCGGATCGAGGCGCCGGCCGGCTGGATACAGGTGAGTCCCGGCTCGTCGGTCGTCCACCTCGACCTCCACCCAGACAACGAGAAGATGACCCCCAACGGTCCCGTCGTCTTCG
>CAYUBX010000124.1:277-7604 GCA_964443165.1 uncultured Acidimicrobiales bacterium | reverse complement strand
CGATCACGGCAAGACCACGCTCGTCGACGCGATGCTCTGGCAGTCGGGCGCGTTCCGAGCCAACGAGGACATCGCCGAGCGGGTGATGGACTCGATGGACCTCGAACGCGAGAAGGGCATCACGATCCTGGCGAAGAACACGTCGATACGACACGTTCGCGAGGGGGTCACCCACCAGCTGGCCATCGTCGACACGCCCGGACACGCGGACTTCGGCGGCGAGGTCGAACGCGCGCTCACCATGGTCGACGGCGTGCTGCTGCTCGTCGACGCGAGCGAAGGGCCGCTTCCGCAGACCCGTTTCGTGCTGCGCAAGGCGCTCGCACTCGACCTTCCGGTCGTGCTGGTCGTCAACAAGATCGACCGGCCGGATGCCCGCATCTCCGAGGTGGTCGACGAGACGTACGAGCTCTTTCTCGACCTCGATGCGGCCGACCACCAGATCGACTTCCCGATCGTTTACACCAACGCGCGGGCCGGTACGGCGACCCTCGATCTCGAGACGCCGGGCACCAACCTCCGCCCCCTCCTCGGCGTGCTCCTCGACACCGTGCCGGCGCCCACCTACGACCCTGAGCATCCGTTTCAGGCGTGGGTGACCAACCTCGACGCGAGTCCCTACGTGGGCCGCCTCGCGTTGTGTCGGATCCGACACGGCACCGTGAAACGCGGGCAGCCCGTGGCCTGGTGCCGGACCGATGGCACGGTCGACACGGCGCGCGTCGGCGAGATCTACGTCACCGAGAACCTCGATCGGGTCGAAGCCGAGGCCGCAGGCCCCGGGGAGATCGTGGCCATCAGCGGCATCGAGGACATCACGATCGGCGAGACGCTCACCGACGCCGAGGACCCCCGGCCGCTGCCGGTGATCCAGGTGGACGAGCCCAGCCTGTCGATGACGATCGGGATCAACACGAGCCCCGTCGCAGGCACCGACCCCGACAGCACGAAGCTCACCGCCCGCCTGCTGAAGAACCGACTCGACGCCGAGTTGGTCGGCAACGTCTCGCTTCGGGTTCTCGACACCGACCGGCCAGACGCCTGGGAGGTGCAGGGCCGCGGGGAGCTCCAGCTCGCGATACTGGCGGAGATGATGCGACGCGATGGGTTCGAGCTCACGGTCGGCAAGCCCGAGGTCGTCACGCAGATCATCGACGGAACGCTCCACGAACCCACCGAACGTCTGACGGTCGACATTCCCGACGAACACGTCGGAGCGGTGACCCAGCTCCTCGGCGAGCGGCGGGGCTCGATGATCAACATGGCCAACCACGGCACCGGATGGGTGCGGCTGGACTACTCCATTCCCGCTCGCGGGCTGATCGGGTTCCGCACGGAGTTCCTCACCGAGACGCGAGGCACCGGGCTGATGCACCACGTCTTCGACGGGTACACGCCGTGGGTGGGCGAGCTCCGCACCCGACGGAGCGGGAGCATCGTCGCGGACCGAAAAGGCCAAGTCACCGGGTACGCGATCGCCGCGATCCAGGACCGCGCCTCGCTCTTCGTTGGACCGGGCGAGGTGGTCTACGAGGGGATGGTCGTCGGTGAGAACCCGCGCCCTGACGACATGGACATCAACATCTGCCGCGAAAAGAAGCAGACCAACATCCGTGCCGCAGCAGCGGACGAGACGGTGCGGCTCACACCGCCGCGAGTGATGAGCCTCGAGCAGGCGCTGGAGTTCATCGCCGACGACGAGTGCGTCGAGGTGACTCCCGGCCATGTCCGCCTCCGCAAGGTGACCCTCGACGCCGGCGAACGAGGTCGACGACGCAAGCGCCTGCAGCGCGATCGCTCCGCCTGAGGCGCTCTGGATCGACGAAGCGCGAGACTGGCACGCGATGAGCGCATCGCACCTTCTCGACGTCGTGCTCACTCACGCGAACGTCGTCACCATCGACCAGCGTCGACCGCGCGCCGAAGCCATCGGCATCGTCGGCGAGTCCATTGCGTGGGTCGGCACCGCGGCTGAGGCCGCCGAACTGTCCGCCCGGCGGCGGATCGACGTCGGCGGTCGGACCGTCGTGCCCGGCTTCAACGACGCGCACCAGCACATGACCCACTACGGCGATTCGCTGCGACGGGTGGACCTGTCCAGCCCACCGATCGCTTCGATCCAGGAGATCCTCGACGCGATCGCGGCTCGAGCGAGCACCACCGACCCGGGCCAGTGGATCGTTGGGGCGGGCTACGACCAGAACAAGCTGGCGGAGAAGCGTCACCCAACCGCAGCTGAGCTCGATGCTGCCGCGCCGAACCACCCGGTGATGCTGCAGCACAACTCCGGTCACATGATGACGGTCAACAGCGCTCTCCTTCAGCTGGCCCGCATCGCCGACAGCGAGGTACCGCCCGGCGGAGAGCTGGTGCTCGACGACGCTGGCCGACCAACCGGACTTCTGCTCGAGCAGGCCCAGGAACTGGTGTCGCGGCTCTACAAGCCGCACTCCACCGCCGAGGTGTCGGAGTCGCTGCGCCTGGCCAGCCAGGCGTATCTGGCCGAGGGCGTCACGTCGTGTCAGGAAGCGGGCGTCGGCGTGGGTCTCGTCGGCCACACCCCGATCGAGCTGTCGGCGTTCCAGGCCGCCCGCGAAGCCGGACACCTCGGAGTGCGCGTGACCGCGATGGTCGCCCAAGAGTCACTCCACCACGTCGCGCACCACGCTGAGGACCACGCGGACCGCACACTCGACCTCGGTTTGCGCACCGGATTCGGCGACGACTGGATCCGCATCGGCGCCACCAAGGTGTTCGCGGACGGCTCGCTCATCGGCCGGACCTGCGCCATGTTCGAACCGTTCGCCAACGACCCGGATCCGGACAATCGGGGCTTCTTCCAGCTCGAGCCCGACGAGCTGCGTCCGATCATCATCGACGCACATCGCAGCGGCTGGCAGGTCGGCGTTCACGCGATCGGTGACCGAGCGGTATCGGCGGTTCTCGACATCTACGAGGAAGCACTCCGCATCCATCCGCGGGCGGATCACCGGCACCGCATCGAACACGCCGGAGTCGTGATTCCAGAGGACGTCGAGCGCATGGCGCGCCTCGGCGTCATCCCTGTCCCCCAGGCCCGCTTCATCAGCGAGCTCGGCGACGGCATGCGCGGGGCTCTGGGGTCGGATCGCGTCGCCAACTGCTACCGGCAGAAGAGCTTCCTCGACGCTGGGCTCCCGCTTCCGGGGAGCTCGGATCGACCGGTGGTGAAGGGCGCGCCGCTCCTCGGGGTCCACGACCTCGTGAACCAGCGGACCGAGGCCGGTGAACCGTTCAACCCTCATGAGGCGCTCACCGTCGACGAGGCACTGACCGCGTACACCCTGGGCTCGGCCCACGCGGCGTTCGACGAGCGACGCAAGGGGTCGATCTCGGCGGGAAAGCTCGCCGACCTGGTCGTGCTCGATGCCGATCCCCATGCAGTCGACGCGACGGGACTGGCCGAGATCGGCGTCGCTGCCACCATGGTCGGCGGCGTGATGGCTCACGACCCGGAGTCACTCGCGGGCTGAGGACGTCAGGGGTCGGTGCGCTGGACCACCTGAATGAGCCCGACCTCGCCGTCGGGTTCGGAGCTGGCGGGATCGCTTGCCTCAGTCGGCGTCGGTGAGCTGATGAGCGATGCTCCCACCGAGATCATTGCGGCGAGTGCCGCTCCCACCAGGAGACGCCTGGCCCGGCGGCCGGCCCGTGGGGTCCCGGCCTCGGGTCGGTCGCCACCGGACCATCCGAGCTCCAGATGCCGTCCTGGACCGAAGTCGAGGTCCGCGTCGCCCGAATCGAGCGCGCGAAGGAGGTCGGGGTGATCGGGCACAGTGGCCGTGGAATCGGCGCGCTCGCCGGCGCCCTTGAGCCCCAGATCCGACCTCCACGCCCGTTGGGCAACTTCGGTGTCAGGCACCGAAGCTGCCCAACTCAGGTCAGCGGAAGTCAGCGAGGCGGTCGGCCGTGTCGGAGATCGGGTAGTCGGTGGCCGCTTCGTAGGCGAGCCCGTCGGTGACGCCGTCGTCGAGCGCCGACCGGTAGAGGTCCTTGTATGCGACGAACGACTCGCTGCTGTTGGGCCGCATCTCCTCGATCAGCGCATCGACGGCCGCATCGAGCTCACTCGCAGGCGCCGCCATCGCTGCGAGGCCCCACTCCGCGGCCTCGGCTCCCGTGAAGGTGCGCGCCGTCAGCGACAGCAGCCGGGCGCGGGACAGACCCACCAACGCAGGAAGCCTCTGGCTCAACCCCCAGGTCGGCCGCAGACCGAACCTGGCGTGGGTGTCGCCCAGCTTCGCCTCGTCCACCACGACGATGAGATCGCACGCCATCGCCAACTCGAGCGCTCCGGTGAAACAGAAACCGTTCACCTTGGCGATCGTCACCTTGCCCATCGAGGAGAGGGCTGTGGTGAACCGCCGTGCCGGGATATCGAGAATGTCTCCGACCTTGCCGTTGACGAGCTCGCGCTCGCCGAGCGCCTTGAGGTCCACACCCGCGCTGAACGCACGCCCGGCTCCGGTCATCACGACGAACCGGACAGCGTCATCGGCTGCGGCTGCGGTCGCAGCTGCGTTGAGCTCGTCGAACATCGTCGGCGTGATCGCGTTGAGCGCCTCCGGCCGGTCGAACGTGACGGTCGCGACATCTCCGTCAACCTCGTACACGATCTCATCGAAGCTGGCCACGGAGCTCTCCCTTCCTCGGCGACGGCACATCATGGCAGCATCGATCGATGCCCGGCTCCGACCCGTCGCTGTGAGACGACGCCGCACCCCGATCATGCTGGCGATCGTCGTCGGCCTCGCCGGTGTGGGCATACTCGCGTCGATGACCGGCCGATCCGAACCGCCGCCCCAGACCGACGTGCAGGTCCCACCGGAGATCCAGCGGACGCGAGTCAGCTATGGCGAATCGCCCGAGCAGTTCGCAGAAGTGTGGCGGCCTGCCTCTGACGGTCCGCATCCCGTCGTCGTGCTCGTCCACGGAGGCTTCTGGCGTGCCAGGTTCGAACTGGACTTGATGGATCCCCTGGCCCTCGACTTGGCGACGGCCGGCTATGCCGTGTGGAACCTCGAGTACCGCAGGGTGGGTCAGGCGGGCGGAGGGGTCCCTGGCACGCTCGAGGACGTCGACGCGGCGCTCGCCCTCTTGGCCGACCTCGCCGCCGACGAGGGCGATGACCTCGGGCGGGTCGCGATCGTGGGCCACAGCGCCGGGGGTCATCTGGCCCTCTGGGCCGCGGGAAACGGCAGCCATGGGGTGCGCTTCGCCTTGGCGGTCGGCCAGGCGCCTGTCGTTCGTCTCTCGGAGGGCTCGACCGCAGGCCTCGGCGCCGGCGCGATCGACGGCTTTCTCGGGGTCCCAGCGACCTCGGCCCCAGATCTGACCCGTCTCGCGACCCCACTCCCGAGCGGCGACCCCACGCTGGTCGTCGTCGGCACCGACGACGCGATCGTGCCCCCGGAGTTCACGACGCTCGATGGCGCAGAGGTCGTCACCGTGGAGGGTGCGGATCACTTCGACCTGATCGACCCGTCTCACGAGGCCTGGAGTGTCGTTCGGCGGGCGCTCGACGCAGCGTTGAACTGATTCGAGTGCTCGATCGGGCACCTCGTGAACTCGGTCGTCTGGGCTGTTGGTGACCGATGCCCCGGCCACCGGTTCGTCGGAGATCGAGTTCCGCGGCACGGACGCCCGGACGGGCCCGACCGGGAGATGGCCATCGCCCAGGGCCACCTGCAGTGATTCAACGATGCCGGTCGCGACCGAGCCGGCGCTGCGCGCCCCCCATCTGACGCAGAGCCGCACCGTCACAGCCGCTCGCTATCTTGACGGCCGATGAGCGCTGTCTCGCCCCCTCGCCCCACACCCGCCGAGGTCGAGTCCGAGCTGACCGAACACGTCCGCGCTCTCGCCGGGCCCGACGCGACCCCTCGACCGGAGCAGATCCACGCGGTCACCGCCGCGCTGTCCGAGGGACACCGGACCCTGCTCGTCGCGCGCACGGGGTTCGGCAAGTCGGCGGTGTACTTCAGCGCGACACGCATGCTGCGCGATCGAGGATGGGGGCCGACCCTCGTGGTCTCACCGCTCCTCGCGCTCATGCGCGACCAGGTCGAAGCCGCGGGCCGCTTGGGCCTCTCGGCCGCGACCATCAACAGCTCCAACCTCGACGAGTGGGGCGAGGTCGAAGAGGCCATCGACCACGATCGGATCGACCTTCTGCTCATCGCCCCCGAGCGGCTCGCTCATCCCGGCTTTCGGGAGCGGGTCTTCGCGACCCTTCTCGACCGACCGATCTCGCTCGTATGCGACGAGGCACACTGCATCAGCGACTGGGGCCACGACTTTCGCCCCGACTATCTCCGGTTGCGTCGATTGCTCGACGAACTGCCGCCCGACACGCCCGTGCTGGCCACCACCGCCACCGCCAACGACCGCGTCACCGCCGACGTGGCGAGCCAGCTCGGAAGCGACACGGTGATCCTCCGCACCTCGCTCGACCGCGCCTCCCTCCGCCTGTCGGTCGTCGAACTCGACAGCCAGGCACAACGCTGGGCCTTTATCGCCGATGCGATCCCGCGATGCGAGGGGTCGGGGATCGTCTACACCCTCACCGTCGAGGCCGCGGAGAAGCTCGCCGAGTACCTCGCGGAACAGGGGATCGCCGCGGCCGCCTACACCGGCTCCACCGACCCAGAGGTTCGCGAACACCTCGAAGCCGACCTCAAGTCCAACCGCCTCGACGCGCTCGTGGCCACCAGCGCACTGGGGATGGGCTTCGACAAGCCAGACCTGGCCTTCTGCATCCACCTCGGCCTTCCACCGAGCCCCGTGTCGTATTACCAGCAGATCGGCCGCGCCGGGCGGGCCATCGAGGTGGCCGAGGTGATTGCACTTCCCCGACCGGAGGACCGTGCCATCTGGAGCTGGTTCGAGTCAGTGAGCCTTCCCTCGGAGGAGCAGTGCCGCCAGGTCCTCGACCGTCTCTCGCCTACCAAGCCGACGACGCTCCCCCGCCTGGAGTCGGCGGTCAACCTCAGTCGTGGGCGGCTCGGAACCCTGCTCGACATCCTCGACGTGCAGGGGGCGATCTCTCGAGGCAGGAGCGGCTGGCTTCTCACCGACCCCTCGTGGCGGTATGACGCCGACCTCGCCGAACGGCTACGCGACCTTCGCCGAGCCGAGCAGGCGGAGATGACCGCCTTCGTCACCGAGCCGGGATGCCGCCTCGACTTCCTCCGGCGCCGGCTCGACGACGCCGAGTCCGGCGATTGCGGGCGTTGCGACCGCTGCACACCCCGCTCGTGGCCTGACCCGCCCGCTGCACTCGTCGGCG
>CAYUBX010000124.1:0-267 GCA_964443165.1 uncultured Acidimicrobiales bacterium | reverse complement strand
ACGGCTCTCCGCGGCCACGACGTGGCCATCGAGCCGAGGCGCCAGTGGCCGTCCGGGCTCGACGAACCCCGCGGACGTCTGGCTCCCGACCGCCAGAACGAGCGCGGGCGCACACTGAGCCGCGACGGCGATGGCGGGTGGGACGCCGAGGTCGGTCGATTACTCGACGCGGCAGAGGCAGACGCGTCGCTCGACCTCGCGTCGACGGAGGTCGTCTCGGGGCTCGTCGCGGTGCTGCGCCGATGGGACTGGGGTCAGCGCCCCACG
>CAYUBX010000123.1:0-7624 GCA_964443165.1 uncultured Acidimicrobiales bacterium | reverse complement strand
CGGAACGGATCGACGACGGGCGCGTCGACCGGCCATTGGTACGGCCATGGGTCATCGGGCAGCGCGACGGACTCCGAGGGCGCAGCGACCAACGCTGCGGTCAGTGTGGCCGCGGCAGACCAACGTCCGAGTCGCGGCCACCGCGGGCGGTGGATGTGCATGGTTCACTCCTCCGGAACGCGCCATATCGAGGCGCTCGTCGGGGAAGTGACGTGGTGTCGACGCTATCGAGCGATGTCAGCTGTCGCGGCGGCCGGGCAACCGAACACCGTCGCGCTCGACTGCTTCGAGCTTGGCCTTGAGGTGCAGCACCGCCTTGGTGTGGACCTGACAGATCCGACTCTCGGTCACCCCGAGCACCGAACCGATGTCGGCGAGCGTCATCCCGGCGTAGTAGTAGAGCGCGAGCACGAGCTTCTCGCGCTCGGGGAGCTCGTTGATCAGACCCCCCAGGCGATGGCGCAGCTCGTCGTCGTCGAAGAGCTCCGCGGGTCCCGCTGAGCGGTCGGCGACGGTATCGCCGAGGGTGATCGACTCGCTGCGGTCGCCGCCCACTGTCTCGTCCAGGGCGACCAGACCCGTATTGGCGACCTGCCGCATCATCTCCTCGACCCGTTCGACCGGGAGGCCGAGGTCCTCGGCGAGCTCTTCGGTCGTGGGTGCGCGATAGAAGCGGGCCTCGAACCGCGCATATGCCCGCTCGAGCTGTCGCGCCTTGGTTCGTACGGAGCGCGGGATCCAGTCGGTGGAGCGCAGGTGATCCAAGATGGCGCCCTTGATGCGGGCCATCGCGTAGGTCTCGAACTTGAAGCCCCGCTCGGGCTCGAACTTCTCGATCGCATCCAGCAGCCCGAACATGCCGGTGCTCACGAGCTCGGTCACCTCGACGGACTGGGGCAGCCCGGCACCGACCCGGTTCGCCACGAACTTGACGAGGGGGGCGTAGTTGAGGACGAGACGATCCCGGTCGGTCGGCTGATGTTCGGCGCGGTAGCGCGCCCACAACTCGTCGATGTCGATGTCTCTACGGCCCACGGCCCTGCCTCGGTCAAGCTCTCGGATGCGACCCCTCGTACACCGACCGCAATCGTTCACGGCTCACGTGTGTGTACAGCTGGGTAGTTCCCAGATCGGCATGCCCGAGCAGTTCTTGAACCGAACGCAGATCTGCTCCTCCATCCAGCAGATGCGTCGCGAACGTGTGACGGAGCGCGTGAGGGTGCGTCGGCTCACTCGATCGGCTGTCGAGAACCCTCCGAACGTCCCGCGGTGAGATGCGTTTGCCCCGCCGATTGACCAGCAACGCCACTGAGTCCCGTTCCTCGATCCCGAGCTCGGCGTCGAAGGCGTCGCTCCCGCCGACCACCCACGCGGCGAGCAGTTGTCTGCTCGGCTCGCTGAGCGGGAGGCGTCGCTCTTTGGATCCCTTGCCGATCACGACGAGGTGCTCCGCTCGATCGAGATCGCCAGCGCCATCGAGGCCGCAGAGCTCTGCGACTCGGAGCCCGCTGCCGTACAAGAGCTCCACGATCAATCGATCACGCAACTCGAGCGCTGTCGTGGGGGCGCTGTCGTGACCGAAGAGACCGTCGAGCTCGCGTCCAGTGAGCACCCTGGGAAGCCGGCCGTCTGCGCGGGGTGCGGAGAGGCCGACGCTCGGATCCACGTCGATGTCGCCGCGCCGGTGCAGCCACCGAAAGTAACGACGAAGCGTGGACGCCTTGCGAGCAATGGATCGGCGGGCGTACTGCCGGGTCGTCAGGTGGGCCACGTAGCGGCGGAGCAACCGGCGATCGACGGCCTGAGGTGATTCGGTGGAGCCACGCCCCGCCCAGTCGACAAACTGCTCCAGGTCGCGGCCGTACGCGGCGATCGTCGCCTGCGCGGCCGCGGTGAGACCGGCGAGGAACTGCTCTCGCTGCCACGGATCGACCACCGCGTCGAGAGTACCGACGACCCGAGGGCGAGCTCATCTCGGCACCGCCTGCTCGTACCACCCACCGCTCTCGATGACCCGGCCCTCGGCGGTGAGGCGACCGAGAGCGGACGTCAGCTCGACCAGCGACGCCGATGTACGAATCAGCAGCTCGTCGATCGTGGCCGCCTCCCAGCCCAGGGCCTCCAAGACCCAGTCCCCCGGATGACTCGATGGTGCGACGGACCGGGTCGCCGTCGCGCGGTCGTGGCCCAGTACGACCAACACATCGTCGACATCACGAATGGGGATCGCCCCCTCCACCAACAGCCGGTTGGGCCCGGAGGACGTCGGGGACGTGACGGGCCCGGGGACGGTGCCGACGGGGCGGTCGCGCTCGAGCGCGGCCTCCACCGTGTACATGCTGCCGCCCTTCTCGGGTGACTCGACCACGATGACGAGGTCACTCAGCGCCGCGATCAGGCGGTTGCGCGCCGGAAACCGCCACCTCGTGGGATCGGTGCCGAGGGGGTATTCGGACAGCAGAGTGCCCGTGGCCGCGAGTCGGTGCCAGAGGTCCTCGTTGACGCGCGGGTACGGCCGATCGAGACCTCCGGCGACAACACCGACGACATGGCCTCCTGCTTGCATGGCAGCGCGTTGCGCGGCGCCGTCGATTCCGGCCGCGACACCCGACACGACCGAGACACCCGCCTCGGCGAGATCCGCTCCGAGCCGGCCGGCGACCGAGCGGCCGTAGGCGGTACACCGCCGGGTGCCCACGATCCCCACCGAGGGCCGGGACCGGTCGATCGCAGCGCCCTGCCGAAACAGCAGCCGCGGCGGTTCGGGGTCCGAACACCAGGGCTCGATGGTCCGGAGCTCGCTGTCGTCGGCGATCTCCACGCCAACCTCAGAGTGCGCCCGCAACACCGACTCGGGGTCCACGCGTTGAAGGCGACCGCTCCACTTGCTGACCAGCGATTCATTGACGCCGGGACAGTGCTCGAAGACAGTGCTCAGAGTCGGCAGGCTCGCCGAGCGAAGCAGTTCGACCGCATCGACAGCAGTTCGCTCGCGCAATATCGCCGACATACGGCTCGGACCCATCTCCTCGAGTTGGGCGAGAGAGATCAGATGTGCCAGCTCGGCGGTCATCCCGTTGACCCCGACAAGAGCCGCTTGGCGTCGGCGCGCAAGCTGAGAGCGAGGCCCACCCAACCGACGTCGAGGAGAGGCTCGGGCCCGGCGAGGTCGGCAAGGGTGAGCGCGACCCGTTTGACCCTGCTGAGGCCGCGAGCCGACAGCGCTCCACATCGAAGCTGCGCATGCAACAGGTCTTCGGCCTCCGGGGTGATCTGGCTGCAGTCGGCCAGCTGGTCTGCGGTCAGGTCGGCGTTGCAGCGGACCCCTCGATCCGCTGACCTCTTGCGCGCGGCTGCAACCCGCTCCGCGATAACCGACGTCGACTCCGACGGTGGCGGATCGATCAGCACGTCGGGATCCGGCCGGGGCACCATCACCCGCAGGTCGAACCGGTCGAGGAGCGGCCCAGACAGCCGCCTCGAGTACCGGAATCGGGCCGCGTCCGAGCATCGGCAGCTCCCGGGCCGCCCGGCTTCGCCACACGGACATGGGTTCATGGCGCTGACCAGCTGGAATCTCGCCGGGTACTGGCACGTCTCCCGCTGCCGGGTCACGACGATGTGACCCTCCTCGAGCGGTTGGCGAAGCGAGTCCAACACGCTCGGGGTGAACTCCCCCATCTCGTCGAGGAACAACAGCCCGCGATGCGCCATGGAGATCTCGCCGGGTCGCAGTGATGCCGAGCCGCCGCCGACCAAGCCCACGAGCGAGGCCGAGTGATGCGGGCTGCGCAACGGTGGGCGGCGAAGAAGCCCTCCCGGGAGGGGGAGCCCCGCCGCCGAGTGGACCAGCGTGGCTTCGAGTGCATCGTCGGCGCCCAGGTCGGGAAGCAGCCCGGCCAACCGGCGGGCGAGCATCGTCTTGCCCGCCCCCGGCGGGCCGAGGAGGAGCAGGTGATGACCCCCGGCGGCCGCGACCTCGCACGCCAGCCGGGCCTGCGGCTGACCCACCACATCGGCCATGTCGGGCGGCGGCAGCGGATCCTCGGGCGACACCACCGGGCTGGGCTCGGGCCACATCGCCCGATCGTTGAGCGCCTCGACCACGTCGCGCAGCGACCGCGCGACCTCGAGGCGGCCCTCTCGGTGCACGGGTCGCGCGAGGGTGAGCCCTCCATCCGGCACGACGAGGTCGGTGCCGCTCAGGGCGTGGACCAGCGGGACCAGCCCCTGCATCGATCGGATGCGTCCGTCGAGGCCGAGCTCGCCGAGGAAGGCCCACCCCTGCGCGGCGTCGGCGGGCACCTGGTCGGTGATCGCGAGGACCCCGACGGCGATCGCGAGATCCATCGACGAGCCGGTCTTGCGCAGGTCGGACGGGGCCACGTTGACGGTCAGCCGCCGCTGGGGCCATTCGAGACCGGAGCTGATGACGGCGGCTCGCACGCGATCTCTCGCCTCGCGAACGGTGGTGTCGACGAGCCCGACCATCGTGAACGAGGGCAGACCGTTGGACAGCTGGACTTCGACCGACACGCGCCGCCCCTCGACTCCGAGGAGGGTGGACGATGTGGTGGTTGTGGTGAACACGGAGGCACCTCCATGTGAGGCGGCGCGCGGCGCCGGCCCGAGGAGGTGACCCGCTCGTGGTCACGATGGGGACGAACCTACTGGCGGGGTGGGACGCTCACTCCGCCGGGCCCGAGCAGTCGGCTGTGGGAGCCGCCATACTCACGCCATGGGATACAACCCGTACCGCAAGCACGAGGTGAAGCCGATCGACTTCGTCTTTCTCGGCGCGGCGGTGGCGGTGGCGATCGGGTTGGTGATCTGGGGCTTCCTCGGCTGAGGCCCGCCGGCATGGTCTTCGAGCTCGAACCCGAGGAAGGTCACGACGTGCGGCGCATCCAGCCGTACGACGCGGTGAAGACCTATCTGTGCCCCGGCTGCAACCGCGACATCCCGCCCGGTCTCGGTCACATGGTCGCCATCCCCCACGATGCTCCCGACCTGCGTCGGCACTGGCACTACGGCTGCTGGCACGCCAGGCACCGGCGCAAGCGGTTGAGCTAGAGCTAGAACGCGTTCTCCAGGACGTCGATCCGACCGGCAACGACGGAGGCGACGTCGAAGCGGATCGGGCCTCGCCAAGGAGAGGTGCGCATGAAGGCGGCGGCGAGATGGCGGATACGTCTCTGCTTGTCGGCCGTGACGGCCTCGAACCCGGTGCCGAACCGGTCCGATGACCGGGTCTTCACCTCGCAGAACACGAGGACCCGCTCATCGCACACGACGAGGTCGAGTTCGCCACGACCATGACGCCAGTTGGCGGCGACCACCCGGTAGCCGCGTCCGCGGTACCACTCCGCGACCCGCGCCTCACCCGCGCGGCCCAGGGCCTGACGTCGACGGGTCACTCAGAGAGAGAGCGGGACCGCACCATCAGGGGTTCCCGAGTTCTGTCTCGGGCAGCCGCTCGATGTTGACGTCCTTGAACGTCACGATCGTGACGTTGGGAACGAAACGGCTCGGGCGGTACATGTCCCACACCCACGCGTCGGTGAGCGAGACCTCGATGTGTCGCCGACCGTCGACGTCGTTCACCTGACGATCCACCTCGTTGGCCAGGTAGAACCGACGCTCGCTCTCGACGACAAAGCGGAACAAGCGACAGACGTCTCGGTACTCGCGCAACAACGCGAGTTCGAGATCGGCTTCGTAGGCCTCGAGGTCGTCGTGGGACATGAAGCTGGCACCCCGCATGCCGTGGAGACGGCTGGTGCGTGAGGAAGGGCGCCCAAACCGGGCGCCGAGGGATCTAGTAGCGCTTCTCCTTGACCCGCGCGGCCTTCCCGATGCGGTCGCGGAGGTAGTAGAGCTTGGCCCGACGCACGTCACCGACGGTAACCCGTTCGATCTTGGCGACCGTGGGGGCGTGCAGGGGGAAGGTGCGCTCGACACCGACGCCGAAGCTGAGCTTGCGAACGGTGAACGATTCGCGAATACCGTCACCCCGACGGGCGATGACGTAGCCCTCGAAGATCTGGGTGCGCTCGCGGTTGCCCTCGACGACACGCACGTGGACCTTCACGGTGTCGCCGGGACCGAATTCGGGGATGTCGTCTCGGAGTTGAGCCTGATCGACGAGATCGGTGCTGTGCATGGCGCACTGACTCCTGGTGTGGGCTCCACGGTGGGAGCGAGAGCTGGAGCGGCGAACCGCAGGGGGAGCGAACCGAGGCTCGTGCGACGAGTGCACAACGGGCCCGCGGCCGACGAACCATGCTAGCGGGAAGGATCGCGTTTCAGCCAGACCGGACCCTGAGTTCGATCACGAGTCCACCTCGAGGCCGAACTCGTCGAGCCACTCGCGCTCCTCGTCCGACACCCCGCGAGCAGCGAGGAGGTCGGGACGGAGCTCGGCTGTCCGAACGATCGACATCGCGCGACGCCAACGGGCCACCCGGGCATGGTCCCCGCTGGTCAACACGTCGGGGACGGCCAGGCCTCGAAACTCGGCAGGCCGGGTCCACTGCGGGTACTCGACGAGTCCATCCGCGAAGGTCTCGTCGGACGACGACGCGGCGTTGCCGAGTACTCCGGGCACGAGGCGCGCCACCGCTTCGACGATCACCATCGCGGCGAATTCTCCACCCGCCAGGACGAAGTCCCCCACGGAGATCTCGCCATCGACGAGCTCCGATCGAATGCGCTCGTCGACACCCTCGTAGCGTCCACACAACAGGCTGAAGCCGTCGCCCTCGGCGAGCCGGGCGGCCATCGCCTGGTCGAAGGTCTCCCCGCCGGGTCCGAGCAGGTACAGCGGCCGTGGCGGTTCCACGGCCTCGACCGCACCGAACACGGGCTCGGGCTTCATGACCATGCCCGCTCCCCCGCCGAAGGGAGCGTCGTCCACGGTGCGGTGGGGGTCGGTGGTGATCATTCGGAGGTCGTGCACCCGGACATCGAGCGTGCGGGCCACGCGCGCTCGACCCAGCACGCTGAGGCGCGCCATCTCGTCGACCGGGTCGGGAAAGATCGTGAAGACGTCGATCCGCATATCAGCCGCTCAGGTCGAACAGCCCGTCGGGGACGTCCACTCGCACTGTCCCCGCGTCGCTCGTGGTGACGAACACAAGCGGAATCAGATGGCCGGTGTCGAGAACCAGCAGATCGGAGGCCGGGTTGGCCTGCACCGACTCCACCGTGCCGCGCTCGACATCGTGCTGATCGACGACTACCGCACCCACGAGCTCGTGCACCCACAGCTCGCCCTCGTCATCGATCGGCTCGGCGCAGAGGACACTCCCACGAAGGTCCTCGGCGGCGGTGCGGTCGGCGACCCCCTCGAAGCGGACGAGGTGACGATCCTGGTGCGGGCGCGCGGCGGCGACGACGAGAACTCGCTCGCCGGCGTGCAGTACCGAGCCGGGCTCAAGCCGCTCCATGCGGTTGGTGACCAGGCGCACCAGCACCTCGCCCCGCAGACCGTGGGCCTTGCCGATCGTTCCGATCTCCAGCAGTCCCACGGCGTCGGAATCAGTCGCTGAAGTCGACCTCGACCTCGACGCCGTCCTTGACGGCGGCGGCGCTCATGAGGTGCACGGCGGTGGTCGTGATGACC
>CAYUBX010000122.1:0-7649 GCA_964443165.1 uncultured Acidimicrobiales bacterium | reverse complement strand
GTGGCGCCACAAGCTCGTCGTCGGAGCTGCGGCCGACTACTTCTTCGGCAACCGCTTCAACGCCACGATGTCGGCCCTGTTCATCTCCGCCATCCCGATCGAGCGAACATCGTTCAACCGCAACACCATCGAGAAAGCCATCAACCTGCTGCGCGGCGGCTGGAGCATGGTGATCTACCCCGAGGGCGGCCGATCCCCCGATGGGTGGGGCCAGGAGTTCCGCCCCGGAGCCGCGTTCTTGGCCAAGCAGGCCAACGTCCCGGTGGTGCCCGTCCACATCCGCGGCACGTTCAACATCTTGCGGAAGGGCCGCAACTGGCCCAAGCGCTCGCGTTCGGTGGTCAACTTCGGTCGGCCGATCACATTCGCCGAGGACGACAACAACCGGCGCTTCACCCGCAAGCTGCAGCAGGCGGTCGAAGGGCTCGCCGACGAGACGGCCACCGGTAACTGGTTCGCCGCCCGTCGTCGAGCTCACTCCGAAGACAGCCCCGGCCTCACGGGCCCCGACGCGGCAGCCTGGCGGCGGCGGTGGGCACTGAGCGATAAGACGGAGCAGCCCGGCGCCTCCAAGCGCAAGTGGCCCTACGTGTAGAAGGAGCAACCATGAGCGCCACCGACATCGACCCAGACGACCTGGCGAAGTACAGCTTCACCGTGTGGTCGTACAAGCAGGGGGAGATGGTGTCGCTCCTGCTCCACATCGGTGACCGGCTCGGACTCTTTGCAGGGTTGGCCGGGCGAGGGCCCACCACGAGCGAGGAGTTCGCCGACGCGACGGGACTCGACGAACGGCTGCTGCGTGAGTGGCTTCTGGCGATGGGAGCCGCCCGCATCCTCACCGTCCACGACGGTCCAGCGTTCGAACTGCCGCCCGAGGGCGCGGCGGTGCTCGCCGACGAGGAGAACAGCATCTCGTTCTCGATGGGCGCGTTCCGCGGCGGTGTCGACCAGGAGGTGCTCGACCTCATCGTCGACTCGTTCCGCACCGGGATCGGCATCACCTACCAGCAGCAGGGCCCCAAAGCCGCCGCCGGTCTGGCGAGAATGACCGGCCCGTTCTCTCGCATGGCACTCACCAGCCGCATCCTGCCCGGGCTCGACGGTGTGGTCGACAAGCTCGAATCGGGCGCCACCGTTCTCGACGTGGGGTGCGGCGGCGGGGTGACCGCGTGCATCATCGCCGAGACGTATCCCAACTCGAAGATCGTTGGCTACGACCCCTCCGAGATCGCGATCGACAACGCTCGCGCCCACGTTGTCGAGACCCGTCTCGGCAACGCCGAGTTCGTCTGCGCTGGCGCCGCCGATGTCCCCGCAGGCAGCGACTTCGATCTCGTCCTCACGTTCGACTGCCTGCACGACATGCCGCGTCCCGACCAGTCACTCGCCGCGATCCGCGGCGCCATCGCCGCAGACGGCACGCTCCTGATCAAGGACATCCGCTCACACGGTGACTTCGACAAGGACAAGCGGAACCCGATGCTGGCGCTCTTCTACTCCTTCTCGGTGACGTCGTGTCTGCAGTCCGCGGTGTCCGAACCCGACGGGCTGGGCCTCGGCACGCTGGGCCTCCACCCGGCCAAGGCCCAGGAGATGGCGGAGGCCGCGGGGTTCACCCGCTTCCATCAGCACGACTTCGACGACAACGCGAACCTGTACTACGAGGCCAAGCCGTAACGCCCGGTATCACAAGCCTGAGGGGCCCGGCGGGAGAAGCCGGGCGTGCCATGGCATTCCGCAGAGGAGCCGAGCGAAGCGAGGTGAAAATGCGGCGAGTGCAGGAATTCTGGAACCGAGCACGTGGTTGACTCTCTGAACGACGGAGGAGGACTCATGGGTCTCAGGATCAACGACATCGCGCCGGACTTCACAGCGGACACCACGGCGGGGGAGATCAACTTCCACGACTGGATCGGCGACGGCTGGGCGCTGCTGTTCAGTCATCCGAAAGACTTCACTCCTGTCTGCACCACCGAGCTCGGGACGGTGGCCGGGCTGCAGGGTGACTTCGCCGACCGCAACTGCAAGATCATCGGCATCAGCGTCGACGGCGTCAGCGACCACCAGCGCTGGAAGGACGACATCGCGTCGGCCACGGGCAACGCGGTCGACCACCCCCTGATCGGCGACCCCGAGCTCAACGTGGTGAAGGCCTACGACATGCTGCCCGCCGATGCGGGCGACACGTCGGAGGGCCGGACCGCGGCCGACAACGCAACGGCGCGCACCGTGTTCATCATCGGACCGGACAAGCGCATCAAGGCCCAGCTCACCTACCCAATGACGACCGGCCGCAACTTCAACGAGATCCTGCGGCTGCTCGACTCCATCCAGCTCACCGCAGCGGAGCAGGTCGCCACGCCGGCCAACTGGAACCAGGGCGACGACGTGATCATCGTCCCCGCGGTCAACGACGAAGCCGCAGCCGAGAAGTACCCCAACGGCTGGGACGCCCCACTCCCCTACCTCCGATTTGTCGAGCAGCCGTTGCGGAGGCAAACGCCCGGTCGAGTTGAGTCACTTCGGTGTCAGACACGGATGTGACTCAACTCACTGGCGGGCGGCGGACGGGCCGGCCCGCATGTTGACCGGGGCGGAGGTGACGCCCAGGGCGGCCTTGCCGCCCATCCGGACGTGAACCGACTGGCCGGCCGCGTGCTGAACCGCTGTGTGGGCGTCGCGGAGGATGCGCTCGAGCCGGTTTTGGGTGGAGATCGCGCTGGTGCCGGCGCAGTGGAAGCAGAGATCGGCGACCCGCACCGCCGTGTGCATCGAGTTAGTGATCGCGAGCTGCGCTTCGGCCACCCGCTGAGCGAGGTCGCCGGATCCTGAGACAAGTGCCTCCCACGCAGCACCCAGCGACTCGACCACGAAGGCCCGAGCGGCGGCCGTGAGCGTGATCGCCTCGCCGAGCGCGTCCTGGACGTTGCCCCGATCGCGCAGGGGCGTCGGCGACATCGTCGTGGTGACGTCTCCCATCTCGACGAGCGCATCGATCGCGCTCTGCGCCGTCCCACAGGCAACGCCCGCCGTCGGTGCCCATGCCGCGGCCATCGCCAGGCGTGGGTCGTAGAGCGGCTCGGGCCGCTTGTCGATCCACCGTTTGAATCCGACGCGTTCGATTGGGACGAACACCTCGTCGAGCACGTAGTCGTCGGAGCCGGTCCCCCGCATTCCGACGACGTCCCAGTTGTCGACGATGCGGCCGTCCGTCACCGGCAGGAACATCGAGCGCGACAGCGGCGGATCACCTGTCGGCGGGTTGATGAACGACGAGGCGAGAATGAGGGTGGCGTCCCGCACACCGCTCACGTAGTTCCAGTGGCCGCTGACGACGAAGCCACCCTCCACTTCACGGGCGATCCCGAGGGGACGCGCCGAACCAGCGAGCCGCACGGTGCCCACCTCGCGGACGAGATCCTCGAGACCCTGCGGATCGGTCCACGCCATGAACGTGGTGACCGCGGCAGACACCTGGACACACCACCCAGCCGACGCGTCCTGCCGTGCGATCGCCTCTGCTGTGGCGAACCCGACGAGAGGATGAACCTCAGCGCCGCCGACCGAACGCGGTACGTACATCGAGTAGGCCTCGATCTCTGACAACGCCTCGACCAGCTCGAGCGGCAGCCTCTGTGCCGCTTCGATCTCATCGGCAGCAGCACGCATGCGCTGCCCGAGAGCGCACGCCGCTTCGACCATGGGATGGTGCATCCACGAGGCCTGATCCACGGCCGCCTTCCCCTTCGCCGACAGCCCAAGGTCTACTCGACTCCTGTGCCGAACGCGGTGGTCGACCGTGCCAAGCTGGCCCGGTTCACGAGCCAGGAGCAGCCCCGATGCATCTCGACCTGACCGCCGACGAGGTCCTGTCCACCACCCGAGCCGTTCGCAAGCGCCTCGACCTCAACCGGGCCGTGGAGCGAGAGGTGCTGATGGAGTGCGCCGATCTCGCGTTCCAGGCACCGACCGGCTCCAACCGCCAGGGGTGGCACTTCATGTTCGTGGAGGACCGGGAGAAGAAGCGGGCGCTCGCGGATCTCTACGGCCAGGGTTTCGACCCATACGTCAACCAGCCGGGGGTCGAGTACCCACCCGGCGACATCCGCGGCGAACGCCAACAGTTCGTTCGCGGCTCCGCGGTCCACCTGCGCGAGGTGTTCCACGAGGTGCCGGTGCTCTTCGTGCCTCTGATGGCCGGCCGCCCAGAGGGCGTGGACGCCTTCGGGCAGGCATCGATGTGGGGCTCGGTCATCCCCGCTGTCTGGAGCTTCATGCTCGCCGCACGCGAGCGCGGGCTCGGGACGGCGTGGACCACGCTGCACCTCCCGTTCGAACGCGAGGCCGCCGAACTACTCGGCGTGGATGACAGCCAGTGGACCCAGGTGGGCCTGTTCCCGGTCGCCTACACGATTGGCACCGACTTCAAGCGTGCACCACGCCTCGACACCGCTGATCTGGTCAGCTTCGACACCTTCGGCGAGACGGCCTAGCTCAACAGGCGCAGGCCGGCGGGGGCGCCGTCGCCCACGTCCGCGGGCAGATCCACCACGAACTCCGTGCGGTGCGCGGGATACACGTGCTCGGAGACGAGCACGACCTCGCCGTCGGCCGACTCGGTGACCCGTTCGATGCGAAGAACGGGCGATCCCTCGGGGACCTCGAGCAGCTCGGCGTCTTCGGCGCTCGCTGCGCCGGCGCCGATCGTCTGGGTGGCGCCGCCGATCCGCACGTCGAGCAGCTGGACGAAGGGGTGGCGCTCCACTTCGCTCCTCGAGAGCTCGGATCCCAGCGTCTCAGGGCACCACACCGTCACCCGGGCGAAGGGCTGGCCGTCGGCGAGCGTCCGGCGCCGCACTTCGAGTAGCTGAGTGTCCGACTCGGCCGATTCGCCAAAGCGCTCGGCGACCCACTCCGGCGGCGACACGAACGCGAAGGCCAGCACTTCACGTTCGGACGTGGCACCGTCGGCCGCCAGCTGCTCGTCGAGGGTGCCGAGCGTGGAGAGCGACTGCCGGACCGGATGCGCCGGAACGAACCATCCGAAGCCCTGCCGCGAGTCCACGCGTCCCTGATCTCGAAGCAGCTCGAGGGCCCGACGCACCGTCACGCGCGAAGCGTCGTAGTGCGCGGACAGGTCGGATTCGCTCGGCAGGAGTCCACCGGCGACGAACTCCCCCGCATCGAGGCGGCCGTCCAGATCATCCGCGATCTGGCGGTAACGGATCGTGCGAACCTGACTGATACTTGTACTATAGTTGTTTGAGACAGGTCGCGTGTGGTTCCGATGGCTTCCCGGCACCACACTGGACAGATCTGACACTCGCCCCCGCCGCGTCGAGAGGACTCCCCATGGCCGTGTTCGCCAACACCCCGATCGAGCTGATCAACAGCGTCTACGCCAATCTCGCGGACAGTGTGGCCTGGGGACGCGAGACCCTCGGCCGTCCGCTGACGCTCGCCGAGAAGATCCTCATCAACCACCTGGCCTCACGCGACCAAGAGCTCGAGCGGGGCGAGAGCTACGTCGACCTCCGCCCCGACAGGGTGGCCATGCAGGACGCCACCGCTCAGATGGCGTGGCTGCAGTTCATGACGGCCGGGCTCGACGAGGTCGCCGTTCCCACCACCACGCACTGCGACCACCTCATCCAGGCCCGCGACGACGGCAAGCGCGATCTGCTCGCCGCCAGCGAGAACAACGAGGAGGTCTACGACTTCCTCGAGTCGGTGTGCGCGAAGTACGGGGCCGGCTTCTGGAAGCCCGGTAGCGGCATCATCCACCAGGTCGTGCTCGAGCAATACGCGTTCCCCGGCGGGATGATGATCGGCACCGACAGCCACACGCCCAACGCCGGCGGCATCGGCATGATCGCCGTCGGTGTCGGTGGCGCCGACGCCGTCGACGTCATGACCGGCTTCCCCTGGAACGTTCGCTGGCCGAAGGCCATCGGTGTCCGACTCACCGGCGAGCTGTCGGGGTGGAGCGCCCCGAAGGACGTGATCCTGAAGGTTGCGGAGATCCTGACCGTGAAGGGCGGCACCGGCGCGATCGTCGAGTACTTCGGGCCCGGCGCCGAGAGCATGAGCTGTACCGGCAAGGCGACCATCTGCAACATGGGTGCGGAGATCGGCGCCACCACCTCGCTGTTCGGCTACTACGAGGCGATCGCCCGCTACCTCAAGTCCACGGGCCGCGAAGACGTCGCCGATGCGGCCGATGCGGTTGCCGAGCACCTTCGGCCCGACGAGGGTGCTCACTACGACCAGGTCATCGAGATCGATCTGAGCACCTTGGGCCCGCACATCAACGGACCACACACGCCCGATCTGGCCCGAGAGGTCGGCGAGCTCGGTGCCGAGGCGCGCGAGAACGGGTGGCCGCTCGAGATCAGCGCCGCGCTAATCGGCAGCTGCACCAACAGCTCCTATGAGGACATCACCCGAGCCGCGTCGATCGCTCGCGAGGCCGCCGCCAAGGGTCTGAGCGTCAAGACGAAGCTGATGATCACCCCGGGATCCGAACAGGTCCGCGCCACCATCGAACGCGATGGGCTGCTCGCCGACTTCGAGGCGCTCGGCGCCACGGTTCTCGCCAACGCCTGCGGGCCCTGCATCGGGCAGTGGGATCGTTCGGCCGAGGAAGGGCACACCCCTGGGCAACCCAACGTGATCGTTACCTCGTACAACCGCAACTTCCCCAAGCGGAACGACGGTGACGCGGCGACACTCGCATTCGTCACGTCGCCCGAAACGGTGATGGCACTGGCCCTCAGCGGCACCGTCGACTTCGACCCGATCGACGGCACGCTCACCAACGACGCGGGCGACGAGGTCAGCCTCTCGATTCCCGTCGGGGTGGAGTTGCCTGCCGAGGGATTCACCCCCGGCGAGTCCGGCTTCATTGCGCCGCCCGAAGACGGGTCCGGCGTCGAGGTGGCGGTGTCGCCGACGTCGGACCGCCTGCAGCTGCTCGACCCCTTCGCGGCGTGGGACGGCAACGACTATGAGGACCTGCCGGTCCTGGTGAAGGCCCAGGGCAAGTTCACGACCGACCACATCTCCATGGCGGGCCCCTGGCTCAAGTACCGCGGCCACCTCGAGAACATCTCGGGCAACCTCTACCTCGGTGCCATCAACGCCTACTCACAGGCGGATGGGTCGGAGTATGAGGCCGGCCACGGCAAGAACCAGTTGACGGGCGAGGTGCAGAGCTTCCCCGACATCGCCCGCCACTACCCCGAATTCGTCCCGCCTCGAGCCGACACTCTCACCGAGAGGATGCCCTCGTTGGAGAAACGCATCTCCTACGCCGGCACTAACCGCTGGGCGCGCCAGGTGATGTCGGGTGATGAACCCATTCCCGAGCGGCTCCGGGAGGTCATTGTCGAGCTGGCCGGCATCCCCACCACGGACGGGGAGTTCGGCGAGGAGGCCATGCTGCTGACGGATCAGGCCAAGTCCCTCCTCAAGCAGATTCAACTCGGCTTCCTCAAACGTCGTGACGACGGGGGCGATGAGGTGGCGGGGACTGTCGACGGAGCTTCCCTTGAGGCACCTGCGGAAGGGGGGAAGGGCGAGACGGTTCCGCCCGCGGAGGGGAAAGAGGAAGCTGAGGCTGCGGAGGATGTCGATGCCGAGCAGAA
>CAYUBX010000121.1:0-7652 GCA_964443165.1 uncultured Acidimicrobiales bacterium | reverse complement strand
CCCGAACGACGCGAGCACGAAGCTCACCACCGCCACGATCAGCATCACGACGACACCGGTGCCGACCAGCGAGTCGTCGTTGATGGCACCGGCTCCGAGGAGCCCCATCCCTGCCCCGACGGCAAGGGAGTTGAACACGTTGCTCCCGAGGAGGTTGCCGACGATCAGACCGGTCTCACCTCGGCGTGCGGCGGCGAGGGTGGTGACGAGCTCGGGCAACGACGTGCCGACTGCGACGAGCGAGAACCCGACGAAGCCGCCGGTCAGCTCCCACGCCTCGGCGAGACCGGTCGAACCGTCCACCACCAGGCGGGCGGCGAGAACGGTCCCGAGGAGACCCATCGCGACCCGACCGAGCTCGTGGGAGCCCCGCAGTGGCCTCTCTTCCTTGTCGTCGAGATCGCCTTCGACGACGCCAACGGCGAGCAGAAAGGCGATCACCAGAACGAGCGCGATGCCGAGAAGAGCGCCTTCGGTGAACGTCAGCTCGCCGTCCCAGACGGCGAGCGCGAAGCCGACGGTGGCGGCGATCGACAGCGGGGCCTCGCGCCGCATCGTCGTCGGGCTGATCACAAGACGGGTGGTCAACGCAGCAGCGGCCAGGACGAGGCTGAGGTTGGCGACGTTCGACCCCACCACGTTGCCGACGCCGAGAGCGAGGTCTCCTTGACTCGCCGCCGTGGTCGACACCACGAGCTCCGGGGCGGAGGTCCCGAATCCCATCACCACCGCGCCGACCACAACCGGTGGGACATCCCACACCTGGGCGACGCCCGAGGCGCCCACCACGAACTGGTCGGCAGAGAAGATCAGGAGGACGAGGCCCGCGATCAAGAGCGCGGCGTCGAGGATCACTCCAGATCCCGGAGATCGTGCACTGCGCCGTTCTCCCATTCGGCGCCGACCGCGATCTCCCAGATGCGTTGACCCACCTCGTCCGGATCGGCGAGCTGCTCGTTGGCGTGCAGCTCGCGGAACCGCTCGACCTGCGGGAACGCGTCGGCCTCGGTGGCCCGAATCTCGGCCTGCATCGCCGTTGCGACGACCCCGGGGCCGAGGGCCAACACCCGCACCAGGTCGTCGCGTTCGGCCTGCTCGGCCCCGACGGTGCGCACCCACATGTCGACGGCAGCCTTGGCTGCGCAGTAGCTGCTCCACCCCGGATATGCGGTCTTGCCGGCCCCCGAGGACAGCTGAATGATCACGGTCGGGGTCGCCGTTTCGCGGGCGAGTCGTACGACAGCGTCGCCGAGGACCTGCGGAGCCGCGCTGTTGAGGAGGACGTTCGACCGGTAGCCATCGGGATCGACGTCGCCGGCGAAGCCCATCGGGGTGAGGGTGGCGGCATTGTGAACGAAGACCAGGCGCTCGGGTGAGAGCTCCCCCACGAGTTCCTGCAGCCAGTCGTCGAAGATCGTCCAGCTCTCGGGGCGGCTCAGGTCGGTGGTGAGCTGACGGCCGAACGCGCTCGCTGCCCTGTTGCACACCGCGACGCGTGCACCGTCGTCCTCGGCTGCGAGCGCAATGGCAGCTCCGATCCCTCGTGAAGCACCCGTGATCACTGCAAGCGTGGATCGCATCGAGCACACGGTAGAAGGACTCGCCGCCAGTTCAGACGATGGTGAAGCCCTCGTAGTCGTTCTCCGCGATCTCCGCGCATCGCTCGCGGTAGTACGGCAGCCCGCCGGCGTACAGCATGAAGTGGCGCTGATCCCGGCCTTCGAGGTTGCTGTTGACGCCCATGAACCAGCTACTCACCTTGCTGAGAAGCATCCGGTCGGCGGTCTGGTGCACGTGCTCGGTCCATGCCTCCGCAGCCGCGGGCTCGGCGGTGATCGAGGTGGCGCCGCTCTGTTCGAGGTGCCCGATGGCGTCGCTCACCCACTCCACGTTCTGTTCGATGCAGCGGGGCATGTTGCAGAAGGTGCTGGCGTTGTGCGGCCCCACCAGCGTGAACATGTTGGGAAAGTCCTCCACCGCGAGGCCCAGGTACGTACGCGGCCCGTTGCTCCACACGTCGGACAGCGTGCGATCTCCCGTCCCGCGAAAGTCAATGCGGTCGAAGGGTCCGCGGACGGCGTCGAAGCCGGTTGCGTACACGAGGATGTCCAACTCGATGGTCTCGTCGTCGAGCTGGACTCCCTCCGCCACCACCCGTTCGATGGGCGCTTCGGTGATGTCGACCAGGCGCACGTTCGGCTGGTTGTAGACCTCGTAGTATCCGGTCTCCATCGGGACTCTCCGGGTCCCGAAACCGTGGTTCGCGGGGATCAGTTTCTCCGCCGTCGCCGGGTCGTCCACGCGCTCGCGGATCTTCATCGCCATGAACTCGCTGAGGGTCGCGTTGGCCCGCTCGTCGACGAGCACGTCGCGGAAGTTCGCCATCCAGATGCCGAAGCCCGGCTCGGCGTACAGCTTCTCGTAGAGCGCCAGTCGCTCCTCGTCGCTCACCTCGAGGGCCTTGCGGCGGTCCGAGTCGTGGATGAAGCCGGCGAACGTGTTGTTGCAGGCCTCGATGATCTCGGGATAGCGCGCCTTGATGTCCGCCTGCTCTTCGGGCGTGATCTCGCTGTTGTGCAGCGGAGCGCACCAGTTGGCCGTGCGCTGAAAGACGGTCAGATGGTCGGCCGTCTTGGCGACCTCCTGGATCAACTGCACCGCGGTGGCGCCGGTTCCGATCACGCCGACCCGCTTCCCGCCGAAGTCGACGGGCTCGTGCGGCCACGTGGCCGTGTGGAACGAGTCGCCGGCGTCGTCGACCCCGTCGATCGACGGGAGGAGTGGAGCCGACAATGCCCCGATCGCCGTCACCAGGTAGTGGCAGTCGAAGACCGCTCCGTCCTCCAGGCCGATGCGCCACCGTCCGGAGTCGTCGTCTCGGTGCACCCAGCCGACTCGGCTCTCGAAGCGGATGTCGCTCCGGAGGTCGTACCGGTCAGCGACGTGGTCGAGGTACCGCAGCGTTTCGGGCTGGGGGCTGAAGTGCTCTGTCCAGCTCCACTCCTGCTGCAGTTCGGGATCGAACGAGTACCCGTACGTGTAGCTCTCGCTGTCGAATCGGGCGCCCGGGTACCGGTTCCAGTACCACGTGCCGCCCACTCCCGTACCTGCCTCGAGCACCAGCGTCCGCAGGCCGAGTTCGCGCAGCTTGATCAGCTGATACAGCCCCGACACCCCTGCGCCGATGACGATCGCCTCGTAAGAGTGATGGTCGTCCTGGGTTTCGTCCGCCATGCGCTGGACGGTAGCTCAGAGCAGCGCGATCGGGTTGGCCGGGCTGCCGGTCCCTCCCTCGACGCACAGCGGCGCGACGGTGAAGAGAAACGAGTGCTGGTCGAGCCGCGCACACGCTTCGGCGAGGGAGTCGAGGCGGAGGTTGTCGAGCAGGTGGACTCCCATGGCGACGATCGTGCCCTGGTGGATCGGCATCGCCCACCCCTCGGGATGGGGCCCAGGAAGCACGTCGGAGATCCCGTCGCAGCCGAGGACCGACACCCCACGTTCGTGGAGCCACGGGAGGCACTCGGGGTGCAGACCCGCCATCCCGACCTCGAAGGGATGCCACGGACCGGTCTCGCCTCGACGGACGTCTCGGCCGGTCGCCACCAGGAGGATGTCGCCCTCTTCCACCTCGACGCCGTGGTGCGCCTCGGCTGCGTCGAGCTCGTCCGGCCCGATCGGCTCGCCGGGTTCGAGGTACGGCACGCCACGCAGCAGCGGGATGTCGAGAAGCACCCCGCGGCCCACCACCCCGTCGCTGGCACACATGATCGAGCCCTTCTGGGCTCCGGTGCTCTTGACTTCGCTGGCCGGGAAGCCGTTGTACATCTGCCCGTCGACGAAGACGTGACACAGGGCGTCGATGTGCGATGTGGCCATACCGTGGAACGCGACGCCCACGAAGTCGGCCGTCGACTCCATCCCGATGCCGGGGACGACGCAGTCGTCTCCACCTCTCACCATCATGTGGAGCGCCGGGTAGAAGTTCTCGGCCGACGGGCGCACCGGGAGCTCCCGGGAACAGGACACGTTGACCCCGTGCCGAACTTCGGACGCGGCAAGCCGGCGCCGTTCTTCTGTGATGAGGTTGAGCGCTCCTGCCTGGTCGTCGGGACCCCACCGACCCCAGTTCTTCACGCTCTCGAAGATCTCGCGCATCCGCGCGGCGCTCACCAGCGACTCGGTCATCGCTCCCCCTCCCCGGTGTCGCGCAGCCTATCGGCGGCCCTTCACTCCAGCCGGATGCCGTCGGGTGATGAGTTCTGTCGACACTCAGACCGGCTCGGGCGGTCCCAGTGTCGAAATATGGGCGGTTGTGGTCGCTGAGCGCGCCAGACGGTCCACAGAAGCCCACGGAGCCGGCGACCGTGTGCTTGATTTGGAGCATGAGAATCGAACGCGACGGACGCGTGCTGACGTTCGTGAACGACGACCCGCCGATCAACCGGATGACCCTCGAGTACATCGACGAGATCGAGGAAGTCCTCGAGGACGTCAAGAACGACGACTCGGTTCGCGTCATCGTCTTCACCGCAGACGGCGAGGACAACTTCTCGGTCGGCATGGACCTCAAGCAGCTCCGCAGCAGCGCGGGCGAGCGGGGCGGCTTCGAGGCGGTCCTCGATCAGCGCCGCCGCGTGCTTCGCACCCTCGAGACGATCGGCAAGCCGTCGATCGTGACGCTGTTCGGGTACTGCCTCGGCGGCGGCCTCGAGCTACCGCTGGCCTGTACCTTCCGGCTCGCAGCAACCGAAGACGCCAAGATCGGACTGCCCGAACTCGACCTCGGTGCGGTGCCGGCGTGGGGCGGCACCGTCCGCCTGACCCGAACGGTCGGCCCCAGCCGCGCCCTCGACATGATGTTGCGGCGCCGCATGATCGGCGGACCCGAAGCGCTCGAGATGGGACTCGTGAGCGAGATTCATCCGGTCGCGGAGCTCAAGGCGCGGGCTCACGAGCTGGCCCACCAGTTGGCGCATGGGCCACGTCTCGCGATCCGTGGCGTGATGGACGCCGTCCAGGCATCACTCGATTCCGACCTCGACACCGCCCTCGACGTCGAGCGTGACGCGGTACGCGCCTGCCAGGGGACGCCCGACTCGGCCGAGGGTGCTCGCGCATTCATCGAGAAGCGCGCACCGGTGTTCGAGTAGACCCAGCTCATCGGATCTGGACGAGGAGGAGCAATGGCAACACAACTGAGGCGGTACGAGATCGCTGAAGGTCGCCTGGACGACATCGCGGACTGGTTCCCGGCAATCGTGCCCGTGCGTGCGAAGTTCGGGTTCACCGTCGAGTTCGCGTACGCAGACCGCGACGCCAACGAGTTCGTGTGGGCCGTGAGCTACCCCGGCTCGGTCGAGGACTTCGAGGCGGCGCTCGACGGGTACAACGACTCCCCCGAACGGGCGGAGCTGTTCGCCGGCTTCGACTCGCCGGTCACCACGATGCATCTGTCCTACGTCGAAAGCGCACACTGAGAGCCCGCTAGCCGACCCGACCGGTCTCGTAGGCCCACATGGCGATCACCACGCGCTTGCGGGCGCCCAGCTTGGTCATGAGCGAGGCCAGGTGGGTCTTGACGGTGGACAGGCTGATGAAGAGCTCGTCGGCGATCTCTGCGTTGGTGCGACCGCTCGCCACGGTGAGGAGAACCTCCTCCTCCCGTTCGGTGAGTGGCTCGATCGGCTGTGCCGGTTCGGTGTCCTGCGCCGATCCGGCGAAGGTGGCGAGCAGACGAGCGGTGACACTCGGGGCGATCAGGGCGTCGCCGTTGGCGGCTGCCTCGATCGCCTGAACCAACAGGTCCGGACCCGCGTCCTTCAGGAGGAAACCTCTGGCCCCCGCCTTGAGCGCCCCGTGGACGTACTCATCGAGATCGAACGTGGTGATCACCACCACGGCCATCGGCTCGTCGACGTCGGTCCCGGCCAGCGCCTCCGTCGCCTCGAGCCCGTCCATCCCGGGCATCCGGATGTCGAAGAGGCACACGTCAGGTCGCAGCCGCCTCGCCATCTCCACGGCCTCGGCGCCGTCCGTTGCCTCGCCGATGACCTCGATGTCAGCAGGGTGCGCGTCGAGGATCATCTTGAAGCCGGTTCGGATCAGCTCCTGATCGTCCGCCAGCAACACCCTGAGCGTCATCTCGCCTCCTCGATCGGAAGAACCGCGCTGACCTCCCAGCCGCGCGGCGCGTGCGGGCCGGCGTCGAAGGCGCCACCCAGCAGCTCGGCTCGCCCGCGCATGCCGACGAGCCCGTAGCCACTTCCGCGGCCTGCCGAGCCGGCCACCGGATCGCCGTCGTCGACCACCGACACTCGCACCGCGTCTGCGGTCACGTCGACCGAGACGGTCACCACGGTGGCGTTGCGGGCGTAGCGGCGAGCGTTCGTGACGGCCTCCTGGGCCACGCGGTAGACGCTCGCGGCCAGGCTGGGAGCGACGTCCTCCGCCGGCCCGGCGATCTCCACTTCGACCGCCGGCCCCGGACCCCCAGCCGTCGCGAGCGTCTCCAGGTCCGAGAGACCGGCCTGCGGTCGCAGGTCAGCGGACTCGTCGTCCCGCAGCGCAGACACGAGCCGGCGCATCTCACTCAGGGTCTGCGAGGCCGCGTCCTCGATCGTCTCCAGCACTCCGACGGCGCCCGCTGGGTCGGTCTGCGCCAACAGCTTGCCGGCCTGGGCTTGGATCGCGATCGCAGACACGTGGTGGGCGACCGTGTCGTGCAGCTCCCGAGCGAGCAGCTCGCGCTCCGTCAGCCGCGCGGTTTCGACACGGTCCCGTCGGCGGGAGGCTCGCGTCCGCACGATGATGCCAACCGCGATGACCAGGAGCCAGACGTGCTGCTGACCAGCGCAGCGACGACCGGCAACTCGTCGGAGGGATCGGTGACCAAGCGGAGAAGAACGACGGCCGGGGCTCCAAGGGCGATCTCGCGCCCGGAGCCCCACCGGGCAACCGCGTAGGCAGCGATGACGCTCGACACGAACGTGACGCCGACGAGCGTCGTGCCCTCGGACGTGATCCACACCAAGCCATCCACCGCGGACTGGAGCCCGAAGATCACCAACACCGGCACGAGCGGGCGGGATCTGCGGGGGAACAGCGTGGGAACCAGAACCACGACGAGTGCCGCAGCGGCCGGACGCCACGTGACCTCGGGCTCGAACGCGGCCTCGAAGATGCCCAACACGATGGCCAGGCCGACCAGCACCACCTCCCACCGCCGCACGGGCGGCTCGCCACCGGGCCGTGGCTCGTCGAGCAAGCGACGCAGCGCCTCCATCATGCGCGGGCTCCAGACACGCTGATCAGGGTACGAAACCGGTGGACCTTGCGAGCCACCCCAACGGCTGCTTCGGGCTCGTCCTTTCGGCCGATCGCGAGTCGATCTCGCGGCCACGCGAGACGAGCCTCTCGCCCGATGCGTCGCCGAGCTCGGTTCCGCAGAGTGGCGGCCATGAACACGCTCACAACTCCCCCAGCCCCGCCGGGCCCCTCAGCGGCCCGCACCGTTGCCGCCGCCGAAGGCCTCAGCAAGCGCTACGGCCCACATGTCGCAGTGGACGATCTGACCTTCGAGGTGCCCGCCGGCCAGGTGATCGGTCTTCTCGGCCCCAACGGCGCCGGCAAGACCACGGCGATGAAGATGC
>CAYUBX010000120.1:0-7656 GCA_964443165.1 uncultured Acidimicrobiales bacterium | reverse complement strand
TCAAAGCCCGCAGGACGGCCCCGTTGGCGATCTCGAGATCACTCGGAAAACTCATGGCCAATACCTCCATCGTGCTCAGGGCACGCCCCCAGGCCCGTGGCTGAACAGTAGTCACCGGAACCACTATCGTCTATACCCTGAGGAAAGATCTTTTCCTCAGGGTGGGGATCAGATGCTCGCAGGTTTTACTAGCGAGGGTGATCGTTGAGTGGTAGTGTACGCGCCGCCGCTCATCGCTGATGGCGCAGAGGTGGCGCATTTCATGGCCGAAGGGGAGCCGAGGGGACGATGGCGACTGACCTGGAGACAATGGTCGAGGCGGATGGGCGCGAGGCCCAGGTCCTCGAGATCGAGCGAAGGATCGAAGCGGACGGAATCCAGTATCTGTACTGCCAGTTTATCTCGGTCACCGGCCGCATCATGGGGAAGGGCATCCCCGCCAAGCACTTCAGAACCATCGCGACCAAGGGGTTTCAGCTCGTCTACGGATCGACCGCGAACCTCTTCATCGACCGCCACGGCGACTACATCGGCTACGGGCCTGAGGCCCGAGAGCTCGTCGGGATCGCCGAACCCGAGACGTTCGTCCGCCTTCCATGGGACAGCAAGACGGCGCGCGTCTTCTGCACGCTTTTCCGAGGGCGCGAGGAAGAGGTCGACGGCGGGATGTTCCTGACGTCGGACTGCCGCGGCAACCTGCGGCGGATTCACCAGGAGTTCGAAGCCAAACACGGGCTGCACCTGCGGGCGGGTTGCGAGCCGGAGATGATGTGGCTGAAGGCCGATGAGAATGGGAAGCCGACGGTCGAGGGCCTGACCAAGCCCAACTGCTATCACATCGACCAGTTCGCCGAGCTCCAACCGCTCATTCACAAGGTCGTCGAGTACAGCGAAGCCATGGGTCTCGACATGATTCAGGGCGACCATGAGGACGCGCCCGGGCAGCTCGAGCTTAACTTCAACTTCGATCGTGCCGAGCTGACCGCTGATCGCCTGAGTACCTACCGTCAGATCTGCAAGCAGGTTGGTCGCGAGATGGGTGCCTTCCCGTGCTTCATGCCCAAGCCGTTCATGAACGTCTCGGCCAACGGTTGTCATCACAACATCTCTCTGTGGGACGGCGACGACAACAAGTTCATGCCTGAGGGCGACAACCCGCAGCTGCCAGGACCGATCGGCCTAAAGGCGATCGGCGGCATCCTCGAACACGTGCGGGCCCTCACCTGCCTGACGTCACCGACCGTCAACTCCTACCGCCGACTCTGGGACACCGGGTTCTGGGCGCCCGTCTTCGCTGATTGGGGATTCCAGAACCGCACAACAGCGCTGCGGATCTCCGCGCCCGGTCGCTTCGAGTATCGGTCGGTCGACTCTGCGGTCAACCCGTACCTGTCATTCGCTGGTCTGCTCAAGGCCATGGACGACGGCCTCGACCGCGAGCTCGATCCCGGACCGCCCGAAGAGCGCAACATCTATGAGGCGATGGATTCGGGCAAGGACGTCAAGAAGATTCCGCTGTCGCTTGGCGAAGCGCTCGAAGAGCTGGATAGCGATGAAGTCGTGAAGAGTGCCCTGCCTGGTGAGATGTATCGGGTGTTCGAGCACTACAAGCGGGACGAGTGGGAACGTTTCATGGCAACAGTGACCGACTGGGACGTCGAGGAGTACCTCGACGTTCTCCCGTAGGTTGGACCAAGGGGAGTAGCGATATATGTGCGGAATTGCCGGACTCATTCACCGAAATGGGCAGGGCAACATCGGAGCCGAACTCACCACGATGCTTCAGTCGATGAAGCACCGTGGACCTGACTCCACCGGGTATGCGCTCTACGGTCCGCCCGACGATCTGGTCGTGGTTCGCTTCGTGCTCGCTGAGCCGAACGAGGCCACCGGCTTCGACATGGAAGAGCGACTCGAGCGCGGCCGCGCCGAAGTCGAGTCGAGGCTCGCAAAGATCGGGGCCGAGGTCGCGACGGTTTCAAGCGAGACGGGCTATGCATTTCGAGCGACCCTCCGATACAAGGGTGAGCTCAAGCCCCTCGCCGACTACCTGGAGGACGTGCCTGGGTGTGAGGTGCTGTCTCTCGGGAACTCGCTCGAGATCGTCAAGGATCTCGGTGACGCCCAGACAGTCGGGGATCAGTACCGATTGGACGGATTCGTCGGAACCCATGGGATCGGCCACGTCCGGATGGCGACCGAGTCGGACGTCGATCTCGCCAGCGCGCATCCGTACTGGGCGTACCCGTTCGCGGATGTCGCGGTAGTGCACAACGGTCAGCTCACCAACTACCACCAGTGGCGCCGGCGTCTCGAGGGCCTCGGACACCGGTTCCAGTCCGAGTGCGACAGCGAGATCATCGCCGTCTACTTGGCGGAGAAGATGGCCGGTGGGGACAACCTGGAGGTGGCCATGAAGGAGAGCCTCGACGACCTCGACGGCGTCTTCACCTACCTCTGCGTGACGGGCACGGAGCTCGGCGTCGCCAAAGACGAGATGGCGGCAAAGCCGCTGGTGCTCTTCGAGTCCGACGAACTCGTCGCAGTCGCGACCGAGGAGATCGCGATCCGGGCCCTCGTGCAACGCGAGGTCGAGACCCGGGATCCCTATGAGCGAGAGGTGCTGGTGTGGCAGGTGTGAGTTCTGGCTCCAAGAGCGGTATCACGTACGACGCCCGCGGCCTCGTTGAGCCGGTCGCCGAGATGCCCGACAACATCGAGGTCGACGGCGGGGCCGCGCGCTTCGACGCCGCCGATCTGACGACTCGCCAGATCAACATGGCGTTGCGCAAGCTGATCTACGAAGATGGGATCGAGGATGCGACGATCCTCAACCCGTCATCGAAGCATTCGCTCGCAGTCTGCATCCTCAAGCGCTGCAGCATCACCTTCGAGGGCTCTCCCGGCTGGTTCGCAGCCGGACTGATCGACGGGCCGAGTGTGCAGATCAACGGGCGCGTCGGATGGTCGTGTGGCGAGAACATGATGTCGGGCTCCGTTGTCGTGGAGCGCACGGCTGGCTCATTGACCGGCGCGGCCATTCGCGGCGGCGATCTCGTGGTCAAGGGTGATGTCGGCGCTCGTACGGGCATCGACCAGAAGGGCGGCACGATCATCGTGACCGGCGATGTCGGGATCAACACCGGCTTCATGATGCAGCGGGGTCGCCAGATCATCTGCGGCAATGCCGGCCACGGACTGGGCGACTCGATGTACGACGGGGCGATCTACGTCGCAGGCAAGGTCATGTCGCTCGGCGTGGACTGCGTCGAGGGCGAATGGACGGATGCGGATTCCGAACTGATCGATCGCAAGTTCGCTCTCTACGGGCTCGGCGACGCGCCGGAGTTCCAGAAGTTCGTGTGCGGGAAGGCCCTGCACAACTACGACTCGCTCGAGCCATCCGAGCGGACCATGGTGCTGTGAGGGAGCAGATTCGATGAGCGAGATTTCACCAGAGGCACAGGCCGCCCAAGACGAGGTTCTCGTCAACCAGAACACTGACCTCCTGGGCCAGAGTCAGATCTTCACACCGACGGTCATCAATGACATCCATGTGAAGTCCGAACTCGGGCGCTACCGGATGCGCGGCTTCTCGATCTTCAAGAAGATCCCGCACTGGGACGAACTCGTCTTCTTGCCGGGCACACTGACACGGTTCGTCATCGAGGGCTATCGCGAGAAGTGTGAGACGAAAACGGTTCTTGGTTCGCGATTTGCAGCGAAGCCCCTCGAGCTCGACATCCCGGTGTACATCACGGGCATGAGCTTCGGCGCACTGTCGATCGAGGCCAAGATGGCGCTGGCCAAGGGTGCCTCGATGGCGGGCACCGCAACCTGTTCAGGTGAGGGCGGGATGATTCCGCCCGAGCGTGATCTGTCGACCAAGTGGTACTACCAGATCATCCAGAGCAGGTATGGCTTCAACCCCCATCACATGATGCTTGCCGACGCAGTCGAGTTCTTCATCGGGCAGGGCTGCAAGGTGGGCTTGGGCGGTCATCTGATGGGGCAGAAAGTGACCGAGCAGGTCGCGGAGATGCGATCGTTGCCGGCAGGCATCGACCAGCGCTCACCGGCTCGTCATCCCGACTGGCTCGGCCCGGATGATCTCTCCCTGAAGATCCAGGAGATCCGCGAAGCAACCGACTATCAGATTCCCGTCCAGCTCAAGCTCGGGGCTTCGCGCGTCTACGACGACGTTCGCATGGCGGCCAAATGTGGTCCCGACGTGATCTATCTCGACGGGGCAGAGGGCGGCACTGGAGCAGGACCTCACCTCGCCACCGAGGAGACCGGCATCCCGCTGATGGCTGCGATCCCCGAGGCTCGCCGAGCGCTCGAGGACGTGGGGCTGGCCGATGACATCGACCTCGTCGTCGCCGGAGGAATTCGCAACGGCGGAGATGTTGCGAAGTGCCTGGCCCTGGGCGCGAACGCAGTGGCACTCGGCAGCTCCGCGCTGATGGCGCTTAACTGCAACAAGGAGATCCCTGGCGTTACCGACTACGAGGGCACGATCGGCGTCCCCGCGGGACAGTGCTACCACTGCCACACCGGACGGTGCCCTGTTGGGGTCGCGACCCAGGATGTCGAGCTGCGGAAGCGCCTCGATGTCGATGAGGCGGCGCTACGCGTCTACAACTTCCTCATCACGCTGACGATGGAGGTTCAGATGTTGGCTCGGGCCTGTGGCAAGACAGACATCCACTCGCTCGAACCGGAGGACCTGGCAGCCCTGACGACGGAGGCTGCCGCAATGGCGAAGGTGCCACTGGCCGGGACCACCTACATTCCGGGGGTGAGTGAGCAGAATGCTTTGGACGAGATGCGCTCTCTGTTCGAGAAGCACGTGACGGGAAGTGGGTCCTGACATGCAGAAGTCTGACACCGGAACCCGAACGGTCTCCATCGACGCTGAGCAGCTCGCTGGCAAGCGGTTCGACTACCAGTCCGACATGTCTCTCGTCGAGGACATCGACCTGATGGCGGCCACGCCAGGCGACGATCTCAACTGGCTGGAGGACATCGAGCTCCTCGAAGAGGACGGCATTCCCGCTGTTTTCGACCGGTACTCCAACTCCTTCATCAAGATCTACTTCGACATTCCCGAAGGACGCGAGAACGAGCTCGCCCGCAAGGTGCTGGTCAAGCACTTGCAGGACGGGAATTCGTACGGAATCACCCTGAAGTCGATCCACTGCAAGTTTCCGCAGGTGACGCTCGGTCCATGGGTCCCCGAGTCGGAGACCGTGGGGGACGATTGGAAGCCGCCGCAGCTCAAGGGCTGGGAGTCACCCGCTACGCACTGAGTTCGGCGACGTCTCAGCGACCCGCATCGAAGACACTGGGAGAGGATGGAGATGAGTCTCCCCGCATCTGCAAAGTACGTGATCGTAGGCGCAGGTATCCATGGGCTGTCCACCGCCTGGCACCTCGCGGTAGAGCTGCGCGCCACCGGTCGCGGTTCCGGATCGGACATCGTCGTTCTCGACAAGACTGCCGTTGGCGCGGGAGCGTCGGGCATCGCGTGCGGAGTGATACGGAACAACTACTTCCAGCCAGCGATGAGGGAGCTGATGGCCCACTCGGTCGCCGTATGGGAGTCCGATCCCGAGGCCTTCTCGTATCACCCCGTCGGCTACATGCAGATCAGCCACGCCGGAATGCGTGACGACGTCGAGTCGATCCACGAGCAGCAGGCGGCCATCGGCTACCCGTCGACATTCGTCGACGGTGCGGTGGAATCGCAGGCCTACATGGAGGGCATCTTCCATGACTGGCAGGCCAAAGGCATCACCTCGGTCCTGCACGAGCACAAGGGTGGCTACGCCAACAACATGGCGTCGCTCGTGGGGCTTTGGGGCAAGGCCGAGGCCGCGGGCGTCTCGATCGTCGATGGTGTCGAGGTCACCGAGCTCGACGTCAGCAGCGGCGCAGTTCGAGCGGTGGTGACCGATCGTGGTTCGATTCAATGCGAGGCCGTGGTAATCGCCGCCGGTCCCTGGGTGCAGAAGTTCTGGGCGATGCTCGATCTGCCAACGGTGACTGCAGTCCGTGGCCCCGACGGTACGATCTACGACCGGCCGACGTGGACCTACTGGGCTTTGCAGGAGGGGACCCTTCTGGTGGATCCCGGGTACCTGGTCGACAACGAGGGGAACATGCCCCCTGTCGTCCATATCGACACGGACGCTCCGCTGGTCGATGAGGATGGCGAGGTCCTCGACGCGGGCCCCTGGGGGATCTACTACAAGCCGGACTTCAACTTCGGTGGTGTGCAGGGCGGCTACATGCCGTACATCGTGGACAAACCGGCGTCTGAGGTGGCGGTGGATCCCTATGGAACGGCGAGCCCCGACTTCGTCGTCGGCGAGCAGTTCCATCGCACGTGGACCGCTGCGCTCGCGTTTTGCCAGAAGCGGTTCGAGGGCAAGACACACCTGATCAGCCAAGAGCCCTCCGGTGGGATTGGCAGCTTCAGCCCTGACAGCTTCCCCGTGATCGACGTGTTTGCTGAGAACTGCCACGTCATCGCCGACTCCAACCACGGCTACAAGATGATCGGCCTCGGTGCTCTGACCGCCAAGGAGATGCTGGGCGAGCCGCAGGCACTTCTCGAGCCGTTCCGCTACTCGCGCTACGCCGAGGGGCGGCTGCACCCCACGAGCAACTCGCCGTATCCCTGGAGCTGACGCCCGATTCGCGATGAGTGACGAGGAGCCCGACGACAACGACGTTCGACGGTGGAAGATCGCGGCCGAAAACGGCAACACGGATGCGATGTGCAACCTGGGGCTCCTCCGTCACCAGCAGGGTCGAATGATTGGCTCGGACTCGGCAGAGCGTTGGTGGAAACTCGGTGCCAAGAAGGAGGACGACGATTGTATGCTCAATCTGGGCGTCCTCAGGTACCAGGCCGGCTCGGTGGACGGCGACGACGGCGCTGAGCACTGGTGGCGTCGCGCTGCCGAGTACGACAACACGGATGCGATCTGCAACCTCGGCGTAATGCAGTACGAACGAGGGCTGCGACACGGACCCGACAGCGCGGAGGCCTGGTTCGCCAGGGGCGCAGCGCTGGACGATGAGGACTCGCGTCACAACCTGCACACATTGATGGGGGAGGCGTCGCGAGTGCAGAGCGTCGCCATCAGCCCGCGGGGTAGCGAACGTCAGCCGGTGAGTAATATCGATGCCGACGAAGGCGGCTGCTGTCATCCCTCGGAGAGATAGCTCTCGAGTGAATCGTCGAGCGCTTGGACCCAGGGAGTGTGGTGCGCGGGGGCGACCGTCCCGGTGAGCGTCGACGGAAACCCCTTGTCTCGGTAGGCCATGATCGCGGCTTTCTTGTCGGCCTTCCACTCCTTGAACATTCGGTTGACCTCCGGGATGTTGAAGTCCGGGTAGTCCGTCAGGTCAACCAGCTCCTGGGTATAGGCACCCTGGAAGTCGATCTCCTGCGACGCGTCTTCGAGTGCCGCTTCTCTGGCCGCCCATGCGACGCTGTGGCGTTGCATCTCCCCGAGGTCCGGCACCGCGATCCGCCCGAGGATCACGTCTCGGGCGAACCACGCCTGTGCGTCGAACATGTTGAACGTGTAGTACTGGTCCTGCATCCCCAGGTAGGCCACGCGCGGGTTGTGCTGCCACACG
>CAYUBX010000119.1:0-7684 GCA_964443165.1 uncultured Acidimicrobiales bacterium | reverse complement strand
GACCTCTGGAGGTCTTCGGCGGGGACCACCGACGAGATCTGTTGTTCGTCGACGATGCGGTCGACGCGCTGGCCCGGTGTGTGGATCGGCGGCCGGCGGGCGTGATTCCGGTGGGCTCGGGGACGGTGGTGGCGCCGAGCGAAGTGGCTGCAATAGTCGCCGGCCGCCTGGCTGACGACACCACGCCCCAGATCGAGTCCGCGCCTGCGCGACGGGGCGACTTCGCCCGTCCCCCGTGGCCAACTGAGCCCGCCCGCCAGCTTCTCGGCTGGGAGCCCTGGACCTCGCTCCGCGACGGGATCGCCGCAACGGTGATGGCCCGTTTGGCGGACACCCCCGAAAGTTGAGTCACTTTGGTGTCAGACACCGAAGTGACTCAACTCACTGGTGATCAGCGGAAGAGGTCGTCGGCTGGGTCGCGGATGATCTCGTCGCCCACGGAGCCCTGCCGCAGCCACTGACGATCGATCCCGCGGACGATGGCGACCGGGACACCCTCGGCCTTGCCGCACACGAGGTCCGCTGCGGCTGCGATCTCGTCGACGATGCAGACCTCGGTGACCATCAACTCGCGACCGAGGGCATCGTTGGTGCCACGGAGGTCGGCGATCGCGCTGATGCCAGCACACCCGATTGCCACGTCGGTGACACCGCGCCGCCATGGGCGTCCGAACGTGTCGGAGATGATCACGGCCACGGCGATCCCGGTGGTCCCGGCGATTCTGTCCATGATCTTGCGGGCCGACCGGTCGCTGTCGTCGGGCAGAAGGGCCGCGCGACCGCGCTCCACGTTGGACAGGTCGATCCCGGCGTTCGCGCACACGAAGCCGTGCTTGGTCTCGCTGATGATCAACTCGCCGCGTCGACGCAGGATCCGCACGGATTCGCGTTCCACGATCGGCTTGTGGGAGAGCGGATCGCTGGGGTCCACGTCGACCATGGCTCCCTCGGCCTTCGACACGATCTTCTGCGTGACGACGAGGACATCGCCGTCCTCCAACCCGGCTGGGCCGCTCTGGCAGGCCTCGGCGATGGTGACGCCCAGGTCGGTGCCTTCGGTGATTTCGGGGATGCCCCGGACGGGGTGGATCTCGAGTGTCATGAGTGTCCGCTGACGATGGGTTCGGTGGTCAAGAACTGGGGAGGGCGGCGAGTGTGGACTGGGCGACGACCGCCGCCCGCTCTGGCGTGGCCATGATGGTGTCCGCGACGACGCAGCGCATCCCCGTGGCCTCGACGGCCGCCGCGAGCTCGGCGTCGATGTCGTCGATGACGAACGTCGACGCCACGTCGGCGTACAGGGTGGCGACACCTGCTGCGGAGGCCTCGTGGCCGAGTTCGACGAGCATTCGATCCGCGGGACCCTTGAGCGCCGCGCCGCCGACGATCGGGGAGATGGCGACGCAACGATCGCGGCGAGCAACGAGGGCCTCCCGCACTCCAGGGATGGCCAAGACCGGGCCGATCGACACGATCGGGTTGGACGGTGCCATGACGATGGTGTCCGCGGCACCGATCGCGTCGAGGACGCCGGGTGCAGGCGCGGCATCGTCGGCGCCCACGAAGCGGACGGCGCTGATCGCGACGTCGTGTCGGCGGGCGACGAAGTAGTCCTGGAAATCGATCTCGCCCTCGTCGACCACCAGTCGCGTCGCGACCGGATCGTTGGACACCGGGAGGATCCGCAGCCCGAGATCCCACGCCCCCGCCACCTCGGCGGTCACCTCCGAAAGAGACGCGCCCTCCGAGAGCCGCTGGGTTCGGTAGAGGTGAAGCGCGAGATCGAGGTCGCCGAGGCTGAACCACGTTTCGCCGCCGTAGCGTTCCAGTTCCTCCATCACCCGCCAGCTCTCGCCCACCCGCCCCCAGCCGGTCTCGGGGTTCACCTGGCCGGAGACGGTGTAGGTGACGGTGTCGATGTCGGGGCTGATAGCCAGGCCGTGCAGGCGAAAGTCGTCGGCGACGTTGACGATCGCCGTGACGGCAGCGGGATCGACGACGGCCACGAGCCCGCGCAGGAATTTGGCGGCACCGACGCCACCCGCGATCACCACGATCCGAGACACGGCGGGAGCCTACCCGGGGGGTGTGTGGCGCAAGAGGTGGGTGACGAAGGCCTCGAAGCGGTCCACGATCGCGTCCCATCCATAGGTCTCGCGGGCGAAGCGCCCGCCGTTGGAGGCGAGGTGGTCGCGCAGTTCGGCATCTCCGAGGAGCCGGTCGAGAGCGACCTCGAACTCCGGGTAGTCGCCGTACCAGAGTCCCCCTTCGGCGGCGGCCGCGTGGTCAAGTGTCGCTCCACACCACCGGTTGACCACGACCGGGGTCCCGGCAGTCCATGCCTCGAGCACGACGAGGGAGAAGGACTCCATCGCGGACGGCGCCACCATCACGTCCGCGTGCCGCAACAGATCCCACTTGGTGCTGTCGTCGACGTCGGACAGCACGACGATGTCGTGTCCGGCCTCTGGGATCTCGGCGTTGAGCTCGCCAGCGAGGACGAGTCGGTGGCTCGGCTCCCGACGCTGCCGGTAGGTGTCCCAGAATCGGGCGAGCGCGACCGAGCCCTTGGCGTGCTCGACCCGTCCCAGGCTCAGCACGAACGGCCGTCCGTCGTCGATCTGAGGTGGCAGGGGCCGCTCGGAGCCGGGGGGAACCGGCTCGTCGATTCCCCACCCGAGCACGGTGTGGGGCAGCTGGGCGACGGGGATCACCCGCTCGAGCAGGCGTCGCTCGGCAACGCTCCCGTACAGCAGGCCGCGGCATGCGGCCAGGCTCCGCCCGACCGACGGCAGGCGAAGGAACGGCTCGTCGTGCGCGGCCGGCACGACAACGGCCCGGTCGATCACGTCACCGATCACGCCGATCGTCGGCCAGAAGAGATATGGAGCGAAGACGATGAGGTCGGCTGGGCTCGCTGTCACGGCGTTCGCGAGATCGGAGCTGACCGGTCCCTGGGTCGCGAAGAAGGCGGCTTCACTGGCGGGATCGATGGTGGTGGGGGAGCCCTTGACCCGCTCGTTCAAGGGGCCCCACTCGACGGTCCGTCCGGAGTCGACGTGGTGTCGATGGACGGTGATCCCGTTGATCTCCTCGTCTCCGGCGGGGGCTTCGTTGGCCCAGGTGCCCGACGAGAGAGCGGTGGTCGCGTGCAGGTGGATCTTCCACCCGAGACGTGCTGCCACATGCTCCGCTGTCATGCGCACCGCGTTCTCGGCTCCACCCCGGAGCCAGTACCTCGGGACGACGAAATCGATGCGCGGCGTCGTCACGCCGACCTCGAGAGCGACCAGGCGAGGGCGAGCGCCTCACCGATCTCCGCCGCGCAGCGCTCCTCGGAGAACGAGGCGGCTCGCTCCAGCCCGGCAGTGCGTAGAGCCTCGGCGAGGTCGGCCTCCGCCAGGACGCGTTCGAGAGCGCCGGCCACGACAGTAGGGCTCTTGTCCGAGAGCAGGAGACCTGCGCCACCGACGGTCTCGCCGACCGCCGAGGAGTCGAAGGCCACCAGCGGGCACCCGTGGCTCATCGCCTCGAGGAGCGGGACGCCGAACCCTTCGTGATCGCTGAGGCAGCAGAAGACGGAGGCCCGCTGGTACTCCTGCACGAGCTGAGCGTCGCTGACCCGTCCGGTGAGGGTGACCGTGTCGTCGAGTCCGAGCGCGGTGATGAGCCCTTCGAGGGCGCGCGTGTATCGGAGGGAGGTCTCCCCGCCGACGAGCCGCAACTCGATCTGGGGAACGCTCTGGACCAGAACGGCGACCGCAGCGATGAGGTCGTGGAAGGCCTTGTTGGGAGCGACGCGGCCGACGAAGAGGACGGTCGGTCGGGTGGAAGCCTCGGAGTGGTCGTTCTGCCGAGACTCGACGGGAATACATGCGACCGGGGTGTGCAGCATCCCGTGGTCGGCGAGCCGCTCGGCGTTGTAGTGCGAATCGCAGATCCCGAGCAGCGCCCGATCGGCGAGATCGCTCAACTGGCGCTCCGCATCGAGAAGGTCGCACGCGGCAGACGGGTCCCAGCCGGCGAGCAGGTCGACCGGGGTGAAGTTGTGGAAGAGCAGCGCCAGCGGCTCCTCACGGTCGATGAGGAAGGGGGCGCATCGGCTCGCCTGAGCCACGTGGTACACGAGCAGGGTGTCTGGCCCCGTGTGGTCGTCGAGCGCCCTCAGCGGGTGTGTGTCGGACGCTGTGGCGTCTCGTTCGACGTCGACGAAGATCTCCGATCGACGACCGGCGTGCCGCTGTTGGTCGCGCAGGCGCACGACGTGGTCGCCGATGGCGTCGCCGCGGATGAGCGTGGGGACGAACTGGTGGACAGCCCCCCAGCTCATGATGCCTCGCTCACGAAACCGTGCGTTCGCGGTCGAGAACGGCGGACAGCGAGTCGGCGAAATGCTGACGCGTTCTGTCGTGGGCGAAGTCCAGGGCGCGCCGTCGACCGGCTTCGGCGAGCCGCTCCTGCAGCTGCGGGTCGGAGGCCACCCGATCCAGTGCTGTCGCCACAGTGAGGGGATGCTTGTCCTGGAGAAGCAGCCCTCCGTCGCCCACGGTGCCGCCGACCGCGGTGCAGTCATAGGCAACGACGGGACAGCCGTGATGCATCGCCTCGATGACCGGGACGCAGAAACCCTCGTGGTCCGAGACGCAGCAGAAGACGTCGGCAGCTCGGTAGAACGCGACCAGCGCCTCTTGGCTGACCGATCCGTGGAATGTCACATGGGGTGCCATCTCCGAGTGGGCGACGATGCCGTCGACGACCTTGCGATACGCCTGCGGCCCGTCGGTGCCCACGATGTGCAGGTGGGCGTCGTTGCCGTACACGTCGCGCATCGTTCGAACCGTGGCGACGAGGTCGTGGTGGGCCTTGTTGGGTGCGATGCGTCCGACGAACAGGATCTGGAGGCCACCCGACTTCTTCCTGCGAGCGTCGAGGGCCGTGACGACGGATTTGTCCGGTCGGGCGTCGGCCACGTCGAACAACACCGGGATCGTCTCGGTGGAGACATAGCCGAGCGCGTCGAGCTCGGACCGATTGAAGTCACTGTCGCAGATCGCGTGTTCGCACGCCGAGGCGTATAGCTCCATCTGCTCACGTCCCAACCGAACCTCGGCATCGAGAAGACCGTCCCAGCGACCGACGAGTTCGACCGGGGTGATGTTGTGGTAGTTCATGATCCGCCGGCCGCCGTACTGGGCCCAGCGGGTGGCGAGCGGACTCCCGATCGAGAACTGGTAAATCAGCGCGTCAGCGTCGGGGGGCAGTTGGTCGACGAGGTGCGTGTCGGCCACCACGTCTCCGTGCCGGAACATGGCGAAGATCTCGCTCTCGTAGCCCAGCTGCCGCAGCACGTCGCGCAGACGAAAGGTGTGGTTGCCCACCGCGTCGCGCGGCGTGATCGTGGGAACCAGTTGGTGAACGGTTCGCGTCATCGCTCCACGGTGGCGAGGACGCAGGCAACCGGCTGGCCGTCACTCGCTGGGTGGGTGGCATCCACTGAGAACTGCTCCCGCCGAAGCAGGTGGACCCATGTGTCGATGTGGAGCGGGCGGCCCTGGATGAGGTCGGCGCCGACGGGCCCGACGGTGTCTCGCCACGCGTCGGTGTCCCGGACGACAACGGCCATCCGGCCGCCGTCCGCCAGTCGCGTCGTGAGACGGTCGAGGATGCGCAGCTGCTCGTTGAGGTTGAGGCGGTCGGTCGCCCCGATGAGCACTGCGCCGCCGAGCACGCCGTTGTCGAGCACGTCGAGGTGGTCGACCAGGCCCTCGTCCCTCAGCTCGAGAGTGCTGTGCCGTTCGAGGCTCGGCCCCACCCCGTACGCATCGACACCGGCGGTGCCGAGGTGGGCCACCAGCGTCGTGTCGGTGATCTCGGCGACCAGGATTCGCCCAGGGGCGTCACGGCAGTGGTCAGTGATCGCCGCGAGGAGTGGTGGCGACAATTCGGGGTCGCCGAAGGACGCGGCAAGTTCGTCCCGCGCTGCGACGTTGACATCCGCTCGGTCTTCCAGCGCGGCGAGCCGCGAGTCGAGCTGACGCACGGTGGAGTCGAGAAGTCGTAGCGGTCGGGTGACCTGGATCCCCAGAGCGGCGATCTGCTGGGCCATGTGCCGGTGGTAGAAGTACGTCGCCTTGCGGACGGCCGTCTTCACGTAGCGCCCGACTGCCTTGTTGCTCTCGACGGGGACGCTGGGATCGATGTAGGAGGCAGCTTCGATCGAGCGGATCGCGTCCTCGATTCCCGCGGCACGGCCCGTGTCGGGGATCCACCTGCGAAACTCCTCGTCGAGGGATCGCAGCAGTGCACGCGGATACTGGCCGTCTGCGGTGCGCCGTTCGGCCTCGGCCTCGATCTCGGCGACGACCCGCTCGAAATAGGCGGCGTCGCTCTCGGTGTTGGGCATCGTGGCGGGCCCTCCGGTGGCCCGTCGGATCGGGTGGTGGGCCGTCCACGTTCTCCGTCCGCTGGCTGGCGAGTCGCTAGCGTACCGGTCGCATGCGAATCGCCATTGACGCTTCGCCTCTGATCGGGCTGCGGACCGGCATCGGCGTCTTCGTCCAGCGGATCATCGAGCATCTGCCCGACGCGACATCGACCGGACAGCCGGTGGAGCTGCAGGAATACACGCTCAGCCTGAGCGCGAAGCGTCGCGGTCAAGCGCGGGGCAGCTGGGTCCCGCTGCCGGCGGGGCGAGCGCCGACGATGTGGCGGAGGTTCGGTGGACCGCGCATCGAACGGTTCACGGGACCGGTCGACCTCGTGCACGGCACCAACTACCTCGTCCCGCCAGCGAGGGCCCCGCGCCTCGTGTCCGTCTACGACCTCAGCTACGTGCATGATGCCGACCGGGTCGCTCCGCACGTCGCTCGCTTCGACGCTGCGGTGCGGTGGGCAATCGACGGGGGCGCTGTCGTGCACACGATGTCGCACTTCGTGGCCGACGAGATCCGTGAGCGGTACGGCGCGTTGGACGTCGTGGTCGTGCCGGGAGGCGTCGTCGCCCCAGCCTCGCCGGTCGCGACGCGCGAGCTGCCGGACGAGCCTGTGGTCCTCGCGCTCGGGACGACCGGCCCTCGCAAGAACATCCCGCTCCTCGTCGAGGCGTTCGGTCGGCTCCCCGAGACGCTCCGGGCGCGGCTTCGGATCGTCGGTCCACCCGGTGAGGACGAGCCGGCGGTCCGCTCGGCGATGGCTGCGCTGAATCCGAGGGTCGCCGGCCGGATCGCACGCGTGGGTCCCGTCGATGACTCGGCTCGTGACGACGAACTTGCGGCGGCCGCCGTACTGGCCCACCCGACGTCCTACGAGGGGTTCGGGTTCCCCGTTCTGGAAGCGATGGCGGTCGGAACCCCGGTGGTGACCACGACGGGCGGCTCATTGGCCGAAGTGGCGGCTGATGCGGCCGAACTCGTCGCGGTCAACGACGTCGACGCGCTCACGGCGGCTCTCGAGCGGCTCCTGACGGACCGCGAACGGTGGGCTGCCCGGCGAGACAGCGGGCATCGTCGCAGCGCCGAGTTCGCATGGGGGTCGGCGGCGGCCGAGATGCTGGCGCTCTATGAGCGAGTGGCCGGCTGACAGAGGCTCCACGGCCGCCACCAACGGTTCTCCCCGTGTGGTCCTGGTCGACAGGTCCCCGTGCGGTGCGGACGCCGGTCCTACTCTGACGTCGATCCCGTTTGGA